>NZ_RRBA01000002.1:0-204302 GCF_004104135.1 Methanohalophilus sp. WG1-DM
AACACGGGATTACAGGTATATCCTGGAATCTCAGGGGTGCTTGTCAGCCACCCGGACGAATGCTTAATTGACATTCAAGCCCCTTGCCGTAAGGGAGGGATAGTTGACTATTGGAGAACGCATCTGCAGAGGAATAATTTTATAAGCATCAAACCACATTTAGGGGTGGCAGGCTAGTCTGGGTAGGTCGGCGTCACCTGTAACCCGAAATCGCCGATATGCGGGAGACGAAGCTGAAGGAAGTCATCAGGATTATTTTCAAGCCTGTGACCTCAACTAAGAAACTCCGTCCTGTTTGGATGATGTTGCTAGAGAGGTTGGTTGGAGAATCAGCCCTCTATCTTTACCGCGGAAACCGGTCGAGGCCCGGAAGGGAGCAGACTTACCGCGAACATACATCGCTCTCAGGGTTGCGGGGTGGAGGCGAGGTCACAGTCCCCTGGAAAATGAGAATGATGGCAACCGGATGCATGCCTGCCACTTTATACAAGCAAAATCTTATATATATGACTGGCTTATGGACTGCTTACCCGGGACGAGATAGCCAAGCCCGGTATGGCGCAGGATTGCTAATCCTGTGGTGCTCGCCACCTCGGGGGTTCGAATCCCCCTCTCGTCGTTAATCATTTTTTCAATAGTTTTATCAATGAAAACATAGAAAGTTAATACATGTCAGATAAAATGAAAAAACTCCCGGTTATCCAAAGACCTGCGCCTGAAGATGAAACTCCTTCCTGTGGTGGTTGTGATTCAAAGGGAAGTTGCAATCACTGGGGAATTAAGCCAGGTTCTGAAAAAGAGGAAGTATATCGTAATGTCTTAATTTATCTGACAATGGGGATTGTCATCATAATTACAGCTCTGCTTATCAAGGCCTTACTGTCCTCATTTTAAAAAAAGAATTATTTGTAAGGAATGCACATTTTCCTGCCACATGACAGACAGGTTATACACACTGTTCCTTTTTTCAGCCGCACTTTGGAACTACTACCCGGTACAAGATAAGAATTACAACTACGACACACCCTTCTGCGAAGGGAGGCAGGCAAACGGATTCTGTAGCGCATACCAATCCTGCGTGCAAGTGTAACATACCTGTTACTTCTGTGAGGGTGTACACTGTATGATGCTTCTGCAAGTTTGAAAAGGCGTTCAATTCTCTGTTTTGCCAGATCCTTCATGAGATTTTTCTGCTTTTTTCGGGATTTAGACACACAAACTACCTCAAATATTCAGGGATCACTATTGTTTTCAAGAATAATTACCTTTGCTTTACTTCTTTTTTCTACAAGTTTTTTGAAGAGATCTGTGTCGGCGTCCGTTCCCTCCACACTTCCATAATGCATTGGTATGACATAAGCTGGCTTTATACATGAAACTGCTTCTGCAGCTTCCTTTTCATCCATAGTATAATATCCCCCTATAGGAAGCAGGACGATATCAGCTTCAATGGAAGCCATTTCATCGATCAAATCTGTATCCCCTGCATGATATATCCGCAAACCTTCCAGCTCAATCACGTAACCCACACCTTCTCCGGCCGGATGGAAGGGTTTGTCTATATTGTAAGCTGCAACTACTTCTATATTCAATCCCTTTATTGCAAGTTCATCCCTGAGGACATCCCCGGCTTCAATTCTTCTTGCATCGCCCCGAAACTGCAGACTGCAACTTGTCGGAATCAGGGTAGTAGTCGTGCTTTTCCTGACCTTCTGAATATCCTGCGGGGAACAATGATCGAAATGCTCATGAGTGATAAGCAGCACATCGGCCTGGTCTTCGTAGTCGATATAACCACCCACGTTATAGGGGTCAATATATACCACCAGATTATCCCCACGCAATCTGAATCCTGCATGCCCCAGCCAATCAATGTGCACTTTTCCTATATCTATAGATTTCAGTCTATAACCTCCTGTGAATATTTAATGGCGGTAAGTTTATTAATATTTCATTTTATCAAAGCTAATACAAAAAAACATCCCTTATATTCCATAATTCAACTTTTTCCAGTCACATTTAATCAGAGATTAAATGGGAGTTTCATTTTAAAAATGAAACATCAGGATATATTAATACAAACCGCCTTGAATTTAAATTAAATCAGGCCTAACAAAATTTATATAGAATAACTAATGTATATACAATTATAAGTCAGTTTTGAAAGGATTTTATGCCGCTTGAAAAATTGACATCAAAGAAGAAGGGACCTAAAATGAAAATAAGAGTAGTCAGTTCTAAAGAAGAAATCGAGACCCTGGATGAAAATGAGGAAATTATTCACCTCGCATTCAGGCCATCCAATACGGATATTTTTTCCCTTGTGATGAAATGTCCCAACGTAAAGGCCCTGCACATCCCCAGCTCCTATAAAAGAACGATATCCAGCTCTGCAAGAATGTATCTTGAAATGCAGGGTATTGACTTACTTGAAGGCGATGTATGGGGACACAGGAAAGACATAAACGAGTATTCTGAAGTATCCAGAAGTGTGTATGACCGTATTGAAGAATTCAGGAAAGAAGGGCTTGCCGAAGAAGAAATTATCGACAAAATGGTCAAGGAAACCCGTTTAAGCCCGGATTTCATAACTTTCCTGATGAAGCAGAATTCCTGATTCTGCAAAAAGAAGTAAGAATCCCTTCAAGGGGTCTTACGCTTTCTCTTTTTAACCTGTCTTATACTAATTATCCCAGTGAAGGGAGCTTAAGCCCTACCACTGAAACTACAAGTACAAAAATCATCAGTGACACCACATAACCGTATCCCTCGTTTGCCATTCCAAGAGAATGCACAACAATAAGCATAACGGCGAAAAGGGTTACTGAACCCACAGCCAGCAGAATTTCAATGCTCTTTTTACTCATGAAAACTTACATGTTCAACTTCATACATGAAATTAACGCAAATAAAGACAAGCTATAAAAATAATACCGATGGAATGTATCAGAAAAGGTGGTAAAGAGCTGTTATGACAGAATTCGAAAGGAAACTTGTGCAGTCTTTCAATGATTATTTTGAGAATTGCAATATAAAAGCGATAGCCCACCGCATTAAACAACATCGTTTCACACCCCAGTTTTTGGATGTAATGGTAGATTCTTTGAACCCGGACTATTATTTAGGGATAGAGTGCAAGAGTATTTCAACTGAAAAGGGGGCCAATGCACTTTATTTCAGTCAGCATTTCACCATAGACAAAAATGGGGCACATCAGGTAATACGCATATCGGAATACCTGAGAAGGTCCGGAAGGGCCGGATTTCTGGTTGTTGAATTACGACAGGGGTCCGGGAAGTCCCGGCAAGCCTATATAATCCCCTGGAAAGATATCGAGGAAAAATACGAATCAGGAGAACTGAAATACACAATTGATGAAATTAAACTTTATTCAAAGCTTGAAAGAAAGGGTGACGCATATCATATCGAACCTGAAAAATGGGCCAAGCAAAATAAATGGATGCAGACGGGGGAATGACATATAGAAAAAGTACTCAGATCAATGAAAGAACATGCAAGAGAATGTAATACAGAAATACAGAAACATGAATCTGTATATGTGGTATCCCACATTGACGCAGACGGCCTGACTTCTGCCGGAATAATATGTAAAGCCCTGCAACGTGCAGGTATCAATTATGAAATGAGATTTGTAAAACAGCTGGATGACAATATCATAGAAGACATCGCAAATATAAATCCGGAACTTGCAATCTTCACAGATCTGGGAAGCGGCATGCTGGACAGCATAACTGCAAAGGGTATCAATGCCATAGTATCAGATCATCACCAGCCTCGTGGAGAAGGGAAATATCACCTCAATCCCCATCTTTTCGGTGCTAACGGATCATACCAGTTAAGCGGCTCCGGAACAACCTACATCCTTGCAAATGAGATTGGCCAGAATAGAGATCTGGTTGATATAGCCATGGTTGGTGCTATCGGAGACATGCAACACCTAAAAAAAGGGCAGTTGACAGGTGTTAACCGCCTGCTACTTGAAGAAGGAGTGAAAAACGGCCATCTAAGTTACGAAAAAGATCTCACCCTTTTTGGTAAACAAACCCGCCCGGTCTATAAACTTCTGCAATTTTCTTCTGATCCTTTCCTGCCAGGCCTGTCCGGTGACGAGGATGCATGCATAGGCTTTCTCCATGACATGAATATCCGGTTTGGGGGCGATGAACGATGGAGACGCTGGATTGATCTTGAATCTGCAGAAAAACAGAGAATAATATCCGGGGTCATGCAACACTGTATCAAATCCGGGCTTCAACCCTTCAAGGTTGAGAGATTGATCGGGGAAGTTTATGTCCTGCTCAATGAACGTGAAGGAACGGAAATGCGGGACGCTTCCGAATTTTCCACACTGCTCAATGCCACAGCACGCTATGACCACGCAGAGACCGGACTGGCCGTATGCATGGGAGAACGGGGAAAGGCTTACGAGGATGCAAAGAAGCTTCTTGGAGAACACAGGCAAAATCTTGTCAACGGCCTAAAACTTGTGAAAGAAAACGGCATTATACAACTGGACCACATACAGTATTTTGATGCAGGAAACAAGATCAAAGAAACGATTGTCGGCATTATCGCCGGTATGAGCATTACTTCTGCCGGAAGACGGGACAAGCCCATAATTGCCTTTGCGGATTCAGATGATGGTGTAAAAGTATCCGCCCGGGGAACACAGGACCTTATCAGGAAGGGGCTCAACCTATCACAGGCAATGTCAGATGCGGCCGGCTTCGTAAACGGCGCAGGAGGAGGACATGACATTGCAGCAGGAGCGACAATACCTGCAACGGGCAGAAACGAATTCCTCAATAAGCTGGATGAAATAATAGGAACCCAATTCCAGAAAAACTAAATTTAGAAATAGTCTTCGATTTTGTCCATGGAATTGATATCCATCAGTGTAGACATTGCATTGGTGCGGATATTGATTCCCTGTTCTTTCATTATAGCCATTGGATTGGTACCCCCGATAACCACCACACCAAAATGGTCACGTTCCACTGGAACATCGAGTACACGGCTGTTGGGGTCCCCTACCTCCAGAATACCATTTATTCCAATATCCATCATTCCCGAAAGAACACTGTTAATCTCATCCCTTTTTGCAAGATGGACTTCCCTTAAGTTTGCAAGAATCTTACCCGAACCGGTCTGAAGCATCCGGGTTACAGAGGTAATATCCTGTGACATGAGTACTTCAAGAGGATCTATTGTGGTGCTGGCATAGGTCAGCACATCAGTAAATCTGACGGGCAGACCATTGCGGATCTGCACAACTCCCCCGAATTTGGGATTTGTCATAATTCCCGATTTTAGCAAGACCCCGTCTATGGTCATACTACACATTGTAGCGATGCCTACCTTACCCTCCGGTATGGTTAGATCACCTATAACGTCTCCGCTTTCCAGGACCTTTAAGAAAGGACTTACTGAAAGGCCGCTGTTGGAAGTAAGCTTCAAAAACTCCAGTACATCGACAATATCATCCGCATCAGCAATGGAGAGGTTGACAATTATATCCCCCTCCATACTTTTTAAGTCCAGGGTGGTCCTGAATATAAGGTCTTCGATCTTTGAAGACGTGAACTGCACAACACCACGTTTATCCTGCATTGATACACCCTTAAATCGTTTTTATGAAAAATATACACAATAGTTTATATGTTTACTCATTGATAATCTGATTGAAAATATCAGTATACTTTTCAGGCACTGTCAGGAATTCCAGCCGGGAAAGATCTTCAACTAATCCGTACATGTCCTCCCTCCTGAAAAGGCCGAATTCAGGCACATCCATCGGTTTAACGTGACGTATTTCAGGCACCTGCGAGTATGCAGAATTTTTTATAAACCCATCTTCAAGTAAATAATAGGCGCCACCTTTTTTGTTTTTTACAGGCTCATACACCGAGGAAAAATCACGACACACCCAGTTGGCCATTTCGAGGGTTGAATCCGATGCATTGATCGTAATATGCCCGTATCCGGGAGGTACAACCACCACGTCCATTGCGCTGGCTTCCACAACCACAACATCCTCAACCTTACCATCATTAACTTTCTGGAGAAGATAGGTAGCACTGCCTTCATGTACCTGATAAACCTCTGCATAGGAAAGATTGCTGCCCGGTACCTGCGGATGATAATGACCGGCTGTTTTTACATATTCCACTCCCAACATTGCCGGAGGTATTATTGTGATATCATACCTGAGGTTATGTGATTTTATTTTATCAAGATCGCCAGGGTTTTGGGACAGGTCCCTGTACATATAATAGAGTTCTTCATTTTCCCTTCCTTCAAGCCATTTTTTGTCATAAACAACTTCAGCCATATCATAAAGCATACGTACATCTGGTACCCTTTCAACCCCACCGAAAATAATTTCATTTGACATTATCATACTCCTTCAAGACTTATTCCCCTTATAAGCTGCCAGCGGCAATATTAATAAACAAAAGAATTTAAAACTTTCCTCCAGTGCCTTTTTAAATAGAGGCTGACATTATGTAAAACGGGATGCTGTAATGGATAGAGAAATCAGGTTAATACATACTGCTGATACACATATTGGTTATCGGCAATATCACAGCGATGTACGCCGCCGGGATTTCCTGGAAGCCTTTGAAAAGGTAATTGATGATGCCATTGACATGAAAGTCGATGCTGTAATTCATGCAGGAGACCTGTTCGATTCCCGCAATCCCACCCTGGAAGACATTCTCGAAACAATTCAGATAATGTCTAAATTAAAAGCGGCCGAAATTCCCCTGCTGGGAATTGTGGGTAATCATGAAAGCAAACAGCAAACCCAGTGGCTCGATCTGCTGGAAAACATGCGTCTGGTCAGGCGCCTGGGCAACAGTCCTTTTATGGCAGGCAATATTGCGATTTATGGTATAGACAGTATCCCCCGTCCGAAGATACAGTCTTTTGACTACTCCGTTTTTGAAACTGCCCGGGAAGCTACACACAATATCCTTGTAATGCATCAGCTAATGAAACCGTTTCCTTTCGGGGAATGGGATGTGGCTGAAGTAATCCATTCATTCCCCTGTGCACTGGATGCAATATTGCTCGGGGACTACCACAAGTATGAAAAAACAAAGGTGGAAAATACATGGGTTACCTACTGTGGAAGCACAGAAAGGAACAGTGCTGCAGAAGAAGAACCCAGAGGATATAATTTAATCACTGTTTCCCAAAAAGGCATTGATATAGGCAGGCGACAAATAAATACGAGAGAATTTTTGCACATCGTCGTGGACATCAAGGATGAGAATGATGCATACCGCGATATTTTCAATACGATCCGCGAATATGATGTGAAGGAAAAGGTCGTTTTTATTGAACTAAAAGGCAATTCGCAGGTGGATATTGCCTATAGTGAGATAGAAGAATTTCTTGATAAGCAAGGAGTACTGGTCAGTCGCATATCCGATTTGCGAAGCAATTGCCCTGACGAGACTGAAAATCAACCGGAAATAATATTCTCAGATCCCGACATTGCTGCCCGGGAAGAAATCAAGAAAATGGATCTTACAGATGCAGGCCTGTTGATTGATGAAATCATAAGGGACCTGTCCATACCTAAAACCACCATCGACCACAAAACAGAAGCTTCTATAGCGACGATGATAGAACAAATGGATTTCAGTCAGGAAATTCCCTTAAACATTCACCGGCAAAAACAAGTTGAAAGTAATCGGAAAGAAGAGCCATCCCAAAAGGAGGAGCCTGTCTTCGTTGAAAAGGGAGATGATAAAAAATCCCGGCCTCCAAGGAAGAAGAAAAAGGAAACCAATGCAGTGGACAAGGATGTTGAGCAAAAACCACAGAAAACAAAGGTTCCACGACAGTACAATCTGGGGGATTATCTTTGAGATTTAAACGACTTAAAGTGAAAAACATACGCAGTTACAGCGATCTCGAGATTGATTTCAACGAAGGGGTAACTGTGGTTTCAGGGGTCAATGGAAGTGGAAAATCCAGCCTTCTTGAAGCCTGTTTTGTGGGACTTTTCGGCCACAGGGGGATTCCAAGAGATTTCGTACTTGCAGACCTGGTGCGCAAGGGATGTGAAGAAGCTGTAATTCACCTCGAATTTGAGCACAGGGGACAGGAGTATGCTGTCATTCAGGAATTTCGCAACAATCCCGAAACGGGCAAAGCCTCCACCACTAAATCTTATCTGGAGATTGACGGGGAAGTAGTTGTAAACCAGGCCACACAGACGTATGAGTCCATTCGAAATCTGCTGCGCATGGATGAAGAAGCCTATAAGAACTGTGTATATATCAGGCAGGGAGATATTGACGTTCTCATCAATGCCCGTAAAAAAGACAGGCAGAGGATGATAGATGACCTTTTGCAAATAGGCAGACTGGAAGAGTACCGGGAGCGGGCAAAAAGTGCCAGGACCGGTGTGGGGAGACATATAACTGAAACTAATGCCCGGATCAAGGACCAGCAGGAAGAGATTGAAACAATTGACGCAACCAAACCCGTGGCCAGGAAAAATCAGTTGAATACGGATTTGAAGCAATTGCAACAGGAAGTTGCGAATCTGGAGACGATGCGAGACAGAACCAGCACCCGTATCGAAAAGGATCGCCAGCACATCGAGCAATATACCAGAACCCAAAAGCAGATCGATGAACTGGACAGGGGAATAAGCGGACTGGAAAAACGGAAAAAAGAAGCTCTCACATCCCTGGAAAGTAAAAGGAAGGAGGGAGACAGGCTCCACAAATCCATTCTGGAAATTGAAAACAAAATACAGGAATTATATGATTATTTCGAACTTGACGAAACCACAGATGTGGACAATTTCACTGCCCGTACAGAAAAAGAAGAGCGGGATGCTTATGAAAAAATCAGTCAAATAAAAAACAAACAGGACCTGAAACTACAGGAAAGGGAAAATTCACAGAAAGGCCTGACTGAAACAAAACAAAATCTCAGTGCACTGGAAGAAGCAATCAAAAAAAGATCCACTCAGGAAAAGAATCGGTTAAAGGAAATAGAGGAAATCAACCTGGAGTATTCGGTGCTGGAAGACGAGATCGGGACACTCCTTGAGAATGCCCAATCAATGGGTTTTGATCGGAGGAAACTGGACAATCTGGAGGAATTGGAAGACCTGCTTTTGAACAAGCAACGTCATCTCCATGGAAAAGAAAAGGAAGTCAGAACCCGGCTAGACCAGCTCTCAAAAACACTCACAGAACATAGAAACCTGCTGGAAAAAGGAGCCTGCCCCACATGTGGACAGGACCTGCAGGGCTCGACCATTGTCAATGATACTAAGGAGGAAGAATTACAGAAAAAAGAGCTTGAGGAGCAACTTGAAAAACTCATCCAGGACACGCAAAGGACCGAAGAGAAAATTGCCACCTTAAAAGAGGCAGGCAAAATAAAAAAACAGGTCGATGAAAAAAGACAGAGGCAATTGCTTATAAATCAAAAACAGGAAAACCTGGCCTCCTACAATGAGGAATTGAAGAAACAAAACCAGGAGGATGGAAAGAAAAAACAGAAACTTTCAGAAAGGATAGGAGAACTGGAAAAAGATATTAAAAGAGCCGAAGATGAAATAAAAGAAATACAGCAAACTGCAAAAACTGCCACCGAGCATCATAAGAAAATGAAAGAAAATCTTGAAAGTGCAAAATACCTGATGAAAATAAGGCAGGATCATACACAGATGCAGAGTGATCATCAACACCTGAAAACAGTTATTGTGGATATTCAGGAAAATGTGCGTTTCATTGATGAACAGATAGCAGAGAAAAAAAGGAATAAAAAGCAACTTGAAAACGAACTTGGCAAGGAAAATATAGAAGAACTGGAGAAGAAATTGCATGAATTCCAACAAGCTTATCAAAAAATAATTGGGGACATTGAAGAAAAGAACAAACAAAAAACGGATCTTTTAAAGGAAATAGGGCAAATAGAAACCAACCTCAAAAGGAAAAAAACGTTGCAGGAAAAACTAAAAGTATTCAATAACCGGGAAAAGTATCTCAAAGCTGTAAGAAGTGATGTAGAAAACCTGGAAGACATGTACATGAGATTACGTGCAGAACTGCGTACACGCAATATTGATGCACTGGACAGATTGCTCAATGAAATCTTTTCCTTTATGTACACCAACAATGCCTACTCACATATCCAGCTGGATACTGATTATGAGCTTACCATCTATGAGAAGGACGGGACTCCCCTGGAACCCAAATTGTTGAGCGGAGGAGAGCGGGCGATCTTTAACCTTGTTTTAAGATGTGCTATTTACAGGTTACTTTCGGAAGGACTGGCCGGCGGGGAATACCGTAATGAAATGCCCCCTCTGATCATGGATGAACCCACTGTGTTCCTGGACAGGGGACATGTGCACCAGCTTTTAAAGTTAATAGATCTTATGAGGGACATGGGAGTCGGCCAGATACTGATAGTATCCCACGATGAAACCCTTATCGATTCGGCTGATAATGTATTTGAAGTCCAGAAAGATCCCACTACAAATATATCTTCCATTATTGCGCAATGAAAGCATATAAGAATAATTTAAATAGAATATTTATAAGAATAAATAAATCATATTCATATTGAGGGAATGAACGTTTTGCGAGGAATTGGATGGAATCCGGGCAGAGAGATTTAATTATTGAACGTCTTGAAAAGCAGATCCGTAACAAAGAAGAGGAAATATCCGATATCAAAACAAATCTCAAGAGTTCTATTATGACGGAACTACGAGAAGAATTGAGAAATGATATGGATATAAACAAGAGGCTGGCCGAACTTGAGCAACAGGTCAAAGAAATATCTACAAATATAAATGGAATCCTTGAGGAACTCCTGGACCAGAAATCGCGTATCCGGGAAATGGAACAGGCAAACAAACAGCAACCCGGGGAAAGGGAGTCCGATGCATGGAGCAAATATGAAGAAGGAACAGTCAGCCAGGATGCTTATACCGAGGAAAAGGAGCCTGTACCCCAACCTGCAGAAACCAGTAACGATACCCCTGAAAGATCCCGGTCTTCCCCCGAGCAAAAAAGAAAACCTCGTATGCACTTCCAGATCAGGGATGTCGATAAAATGATGCCTTCTGAGAAAAATCAGGAAAATGAGGTTTCTGAAGAGGAAAAAGATGAGTACATCGTTGCTGAAAGTGAGAATCGCAAAGTGGAAAAGACCATCAAGCCAGAAACCCAGAACGAGAACTGTGAATACATAATTGCCGGTGACAAGGGACCCCTGGAAAATAAAAAGGAGTGCGAATACGAAACTGTCGAAAACAAAGATGAGGACTCTGAAATAATCGTCAGGAAGAAGAAATCGTTCTAAAGTCCAAAGAGGATTGGCGTGTATATTAAAAAGATAGAATTTCTGAATTTCAAATCATTCGGGAAAAAAGTAAAAATCCCTTTTTTTGATGATTTCACAACTATTTCAGGCCCCAACGGAAGTGGTAAATCCAATATAATTGATGGTATTCTTTTTGTACTGGGATTGTCCAGCTCCCGCACATTGAGGGCGGAAAAACTTACCGACCTCATATATAACGGGGAAAAAAGCAAAAATCCCGACAATGCCCAGGTTACCATTTATTTTGATAACAAGGACAGGGAACTGCCTGTTGACAACGATGAAGTAGTGATCAGCCGGAAGGTACGTAGCACAGACAATGGTTACTACAGCTATTTCTATTTCAACGGCAAATCAGTAAGTCTTGGCGATGTGCACAATTATCTTGCAAAGGCCCGGGTCACCCCCGAAGGATACAATGTCGTAATGCAGGGAGATGTCACACGAATCATCACAATGACCGCCGGGGAGCGACGCAAGATCATAGATGAGATTGCCGGGGTAGCAGAGTTTGACAATAAGAAGGAGAGAGCCCTCAATGAGCTTGAAGTTGTGAGGGAGCGCATTGAACGGGCAGATATCCTGATAGATGAAGTGGATAAGCAAAAGGAAAAGCTCCAGGGAGAACGTGACCAGGCCGTCAAGTATCAGTCCCTCAAGGAAGAAAAGATGAAGTTTGAAGGTTTCGTGCTGCTTTCTAAACTCAAGGATGCAAAAACCGAACTTGAAGGAGTCGGGCAGGAATTCAGCGCCCAGCAGGAAAAATTGGAAGAAATCTCCTCTGAACTTAAACAGAAAAAAGATGTCCTGGAACAAAGGGAAGAAGAATTACGCTTACTTAACCAGCGCATCCAGAAGATGGGCGAAGATGAGCAGATCGAGGTAAAAAGGCGAATTGAAGAGATCCGTGGAGAAATATCGGGATGCAGTGACCGTATCGAATATGCAGGCCAGGAAATCGATGAGATCGATGCCGCAAGACGCAGGTCTTTCCTGGAAATCGATGAATCAAAGGATAAGGTAGATGGCATCGAGGAAAAGATTAAGGAACACAGTTTCCAGAAGGAAACCCTGCAATCGGAAATTTCTGAAAAACGCACCCAGAGAATGCTACTGCAGAGCAGGATTGCCGATGTGGACGAAAAGTTTGCCCGTACAAGGGACGAGCTTTCTGCAAACAAGGAAGAACTGGAACAACTGAAAACCCAGAAAAACGAGCTCATGCGTAACGAGGACAGGCTGCTGGATTCCCTGCGTCGCAAATCCGCAGACGTAGCAGAAATAGAAGATGAGATCCGGCAGGCAAAGGAGAAGGCCAAGTCCTCTGAAAGCGATACTAAATCCGTCCAGTATGATATTGACAAACTCAACGAAAAGATAGAAGGGTTGACAAAAGACCTGGATGACCTGGAAAGCAATCGTTCTCAGATAAAAAAGGTTGTCAACGACCTTGAAAGTGACATACGCAGCAAACAACAGGACTACGCAATGCTTGAAGCCCGTGTGAGGGCAGCAGAGGATACAAGCAGGTATTCCAGGGCAGTAGACGCGGTAATCAAGGAAAAAGACAAACATGGCCTGCCCGGTATTTATGGCACCATAGCAGAGCTGGGGAAAGTAAACCAGAAATATTCAACCGCCCTGGGAATCGCTGCAGGAGGACGAATGCAGGCTGTTGTGGTGGATACGGACGAAGATGCTTCCCGGGCTATTGCTTACCTGAAACGCCAGAGATCGGGCAGGGCAACCTTCCTGCCCCTGAATAAGATGGAAGCACGCAGACCCTACAAAAACCTCTCCGACAGGGAAGGTGTAATAGGTTATGCTATTGATCTTATCGATTTTGACCCGAAGTTCGAAGCAGCCTTCTGGTATGTATTCCGGGACACCCTTGTTGTTGACACCCTTGAAAACGCCCGAAAACTGATGGGCGGGTTGCGTATGGTAACCCTGGAAGGCGAGATCGTTGAGAAAAGCGGGGCAATGAGCGGTGGCTCCCAGCGCAAGTCCGGCCTGTCATTTGCAGCCTCTGAAAAAGATAAACTTGTCAGGATATCCGAAGAACTTACCAAACTGGAATCACGCAGAAGCAATGCGATCAATAAACTGGATACTACCGAGGGGCATATTTCAAACACCAACAAGGAAATCCAGCAGTATGAGAACGAGATCGCACGCAAACAGATGCAATTCGAGGAGATTGGTAAGCGCGGAGAGACGCTTGAAAAGTTGCTCAATACCAAGGATGAGGAACTCAGGCAAATCGAGGAAGAACGCCAGCAGATGCGAACGGAGATGAATGAAACCGTTGAAAAGAAAGAGCATCTGGAAGAAAGGGAACAATCCCTGCAACAGAACATAACGCAGATCGAGGAAAAACTCGCCGATTCGGAAATTCCCGAGCTCAATAAGCAGGCAGAATCCCTGGATGAGGAACTGCGCCGCCTGGACGGAAGAATAAGGGATATTGACGGGCAGATCAATGCTCTTGAACTCGATAAAAAATACGCAACCGAGAAAATGGAACAAAATCGGGAACAAATCGCCCAGATGGATGAGAAAAAGCGTACACTAAAAGAGCGCATAGAAGAACTCAAGAATAAGATCACATCCCTGGAAAGCGAACTGGAAGAAAAGAAACAACGTGAAGAAGAACTCACAGGTGAACTGCGCCAGCTTCAGGGAGAAAGAAAGAATAAGGAAATGGCCTACTCAACCCAACGTGATGAAGTTGACAGGGTCAAGAGCCGCTATGAAAAGGCAGAGAATCAGAAAATGGCACTTGAGGCCACACTGGATGCCGTGAAGGAACAAATTGAACAGCTCCGCGAAGAGATCACACGCCGTGGCCTTGAAGAGACTGATGAAGTCCCTGGTTACGAAACCGTGCGTACAAGGATAACTTCGATTGAAAAGGCAATGGAAGCCCTGGAACCTGTGAATATGCGGGCAATAGATGAATATGAGGAAGTGGAGCAGAGAATTGTTGATCTCAAAAGCCGCAGGGCAATACTGTTCAATGAAAGAGAGCAGATCCTGGATCGTATCGACCAGTATGATAACCTTAAAAAAGAAACATTCATGGAAACCTACAATGGCATTAATGATGCCTTCAAGGAAATCTTCAATGAGCTTTCCGATGGTGTCGGGGAACTTGTGCTGGACAATGAAAAAGACCCTTTCTCCGGAGGCATGACCCTCAAAGCCCAGCCCCGGGACAAAACCCTGCAACGACTGGAAGCGATGTCAGGTGGAGAAAAGAGTCTCACAGCACTTGCATTTTTATTTGCTATCCAGCAATATCGTCCCGCACCCTTCTATGCTTTTGATGAGATCGATATGTTCCTTGACGGAGCAAATGCTGAAAGGGTTGCCAGGCGTGTTAAAAAGGCGGCAAGCAATGCCCAGTTCATAGTTGTCTCTTTGAGAAAACCGATGATAGAAGCTGCCGAGCGCACAATAGGCGTTACAATGCAGCAGGATAATATCACAAGTATTACGGGTGTGAAAATACGGTGAATAGTATCTCGGTAAAAAACGATGAAATCCCCTTGCTGGAAAACATGAGACAGGGTATTGATCCTGAATTCCTGAAAACGTTGAAGGAACTGGGTGTTGACGAGGACGATCTGGAATTATCGGATGATGTGCTCTGTGAACCTGTAGAGATCCTCGTAAACCTTGCAAAAAATGAAAGTATCAATCCCTGGGATATTGATATTGTAGAGATTACGGATAAATTCCTGGAAAAAATAGAAGAAATGAAGATAATGGATCTCAGGATCTCAGGCAGAACACTGCTTTATGCTTCCATTCTCCTCAGGATGAAATCCACAGGTATCATACAGGAAGAAGATGAAGAACCCGATGAAGAGATACCTGATGATGATCTCGAATTCCAGAATGAAGAAGACTATCCGGTACCCAAATTGCCGATTAGGCGTGCTGCTACAAGACCTGTCACCCTGCAGGAACTTATAAACGAATTGAAAAAGGCAGAAAATGTTGAATCCAGAAGAGGTCGGAGGCGACAAAAACGTGTCCTCCACATGGAAGAGGAGCCTACCACTGAAGATGTGCTTGGTATTGCTCATGAGGAAGACATAAAGGGGCGTGTCGAAGACCTGGAAGAAATAATTGAAGAGATGCTGCACGGGAAAGAAACGGTCACTTTTACTGAGATCATAGATCCCATACCCTCCCGTTCAGAAAGGGTAATGACGTATCTGTCCCTCCTTTTCATGGCTTCACAGAGGAAAATCTGTTTGAGACAGGATGAACTCTTCGAAGAATTGTATATATACTCTTATGGAAATAAAGAGCAGCCTGTTTGAAGGGGTTGGTTTGAAAAATGTCCGACAGGGAAATCGTTGAAGCTGCACTTTTTGCAGCAGGTAGTGCAGTTGAGATACAAAAACTGCAGAAAATACTTAACAAAGATAAAAAACAGGTCACAAAAATTGTAGAAACCCTCATCCGGGACTATGAAAAAAGAGAATCCGGGCTGGAGGTCGTGGACCTGGGTGAAAGATATGTCATGCAGGTCAGGTCAAAGTATTCCGATATTATCCGTCCCTTTGCACCCCGGGAACTTAATTCTCCCATGCTACGCACCCTTTCCATGATAGCCTATCATCAGCCTGTAGTACAATCGGATATTGTAGATATGCGCGGCAACAAGGCATATGATCATATCCGGGAATTGCAAGATCGGGGATTTATCGAAAGTACCCCCCACGGCAGGACAAAACTGCTCTCCACCACCCCTCTTTTTGCAGATTATTTCGGTCTTGAGAAAAATAAACCCGAACTTATCCGCAACAAGATGATAGAACTTTCAAAACAGCAAAGTGGCAAAGAAGGACTTGACCGCTGGCTTGGACGCAGGTTTGTCGGATTTACTCCCATGTATGAATCGCTGGCACAGATGTGTGGAATCAAAGATTACCGCATGGTAGATGCTTATAATCCCACCGAGCAAGAACTTCAGACCCTTGATACGGTTTACAAAATGGTTATTTCCCGGGGATATAAGGAAGAGGTGGAAAAACATTATTCAGGAGAGATTATCGAAGTCGGATCCACTACGTTTGATGATCTTGCAGAGGCCGTCAATATACTGAAAAGCGAGGGAGACCCGGCCAGGGTAAAAGAAACCCTGGAGCTGCTCGAGGAACTAAAGAATGAATACCGATCAAGAGCCATGACCATAAGTGCCAGGGTCACCCCGCAAACCGAGATGGTGGCACGCATTGTTAAAGATCTGCATATCGGTGTTTCAAAAGATGGAATACTGATTGCCCCGGATTATGAAACAAACACTTCTGGTGAGGAAATCGGAAGAAAAGCGGATATCCTTGTTCCAAGCCACCGTAACCTGGAAGGTGGCCTTATAGAGAGAGTCAAAAGCAAGTATGATGCTGTTATCAAGGGTCTGCGGAAGGCAGAAGAAGGTAAAGCTATTTAAATAGGTATTTAAATTAAGAAACAATAAGAATATATAAACTATCTGGAATTATTTGCTTCAATTTCCAAGGACCTGAGAATATGACAGATTATAACATTAAAATAGAAAATGTGGTAGCTTCCACCAAACTTGCCGAGGAATTCGACCTTACAAAGATCGAAGCTGAATTTGAAGGAGCAGAATATAACAAGCAGAAATTCCCCGGTCTCGTATATCGCGTATCAAACCCAAAGGCGGCATTTCTTGTTTTCACTTCCGGGAAAGTGGTCTGTACAGGTGCCAAAAACGTAGATGATGTACACACTGTAATTGCGGATATGGCCAAAAAACTCAACGGTATTGGCATAGATACCCTCGAAAAACCGGATATAACCGTACAGAACATTGTTGCATCCGCTGATCTCAAAGCTGTGCTCAATCTTAATGCAATTGCAATCGGACTCGGCCTTGAGAATATTGAATATGAACCTGAACAATTCCCCGGACTCGTTTACAGGATCGATGAGCCAAAAGTTGTCGTACTAATCTTCAGTTCCGGCAAACTGGTGGTTACCGGTGGCAAATCCCCGGAAAACTGCGAAGAAGGAGTAGAAGTAGTAAGACAACAGCTGGACAATATGGGCCTCCTTTAAAGGGAAAAGTGTGACTGAAGATTACAGGGAAGATGTTTGCATCCTCATACCCACATTGAATGAGGGTGCCACCATCGGCCAGCTTATTGAAGATTTTAATACCGAAGGTTTCGGGAATATTTTTGTTATTGATGGCAATAGCTCTGATGATACACAGGAAATTGCCAATAAAATGGGTGCAAGAGTTGTTGCCCAGACCGGTAAAGGAAAAGGTCAGGCTGTCCAGGATGCCCTTGCGATGATAGATGACCCTTATGTCATTATGATCGACGGGGATGGAACCTATCTTGCAAAAGATGTTCATTCAATGCTTGAACCACTGGAAGCAGGAAGGGCGGACCATGTTATTGGCAACCGGTTTGCAGATTTTGATCCGGGTGCTTTTACAAAACTGAATCTTATCGGTAACAAGATACTTAACAAATTTTTTAGTGTTATATACAGGAAAAATCTTGTAGACATCCTGTCTGGCTACAGGGGATTCACAAACCAAGCAATCCGGGAACTGGAACTTCATGAGACGGGTTTTGAGATCGAATCCGAGATTGCTGTTGACAGTATGAAAAAAGAACACCGCGTAGAAGTTGTTCCAATCACCTACAGGCCGCGTCCTGATGAAGGAGATACGAAACTCAACCCACTGAAGGATGGTTTTGGGATTGGCAGTACGATTTATAAAATGGCCAAATTTCACAATCCGATGTTCTATTTCGGGATAATGGGCGCCATACTTACTCTTAGTGGCATATTACTGGGAATCTATGTCGTAAGCGAATGGATGATAGGTATTACCCATATACCAATGACTACCCTGACAGCATTGCTCATTATTTCGGGAATCCAGATGTTCATATTCGGAATGCTGAGTGATCTCGTAGTATCCCTCCACAGGGAAACAATGCGTACCCTTCGCCGTCAGCAAAGATGAATTTGCCTGAGGGTACCCATAAACAAATTCACTTTACTTTTGGGAAATATTAGTTTGATATTTGCATGTGAGTTCCTTTTTTTACTACTTAATTCAAAACAATATCGATATGCTGCTAACTAATTGTATATCTGCAATCAAACCCGACCCAGCAGCAAACTCAAACCCACTTTACATCAATACAACTTGATTTTTTAATAAGATTTAAATAAAATATGTACCCATTTCCCATCATTAAAACGAGGTAAAAACATGTCAATCGTAACAGATGCCAAGAACGGAACTATTACCGAAGAAATGAAGAAGGTTGCAGAAATCGAAGGTGTTGAGCCTGAATTTGTGCGCCGCGGAATTGCAGCCGGAAGAATCGTTATACCTGTTACCCCCTACAGGGATATCAGAGTGTGTGGTATTGGAGAAGGGCTTACTACAAAAGTGAACGCTTCCATCGGAGCATCTTCGGATATCGTCGATGAAGAACTGGAAGTTGAAAAAGCAAAGGCAGCACAGGCAGCCGGCGCAGACACCCTTATGGAACTGGGTACCGGCGGGGATTTCCTCGGAATCAGGAAAAAGGTCTGTGACGCAATCGATCTGTCCGTAGGTTCAGTACCACTCTACCAGGCCTTTATCTCAGCAGCCAAGAGGGACGGTTCCATCGTCCACATGACAGAAGACGACCTGTGGAACGCAACCGAGGAACAGGCAAAACTCGGTACAAACTTCATGGCAATCCACACCGGTATCAACAACATCGTACTGGACAGGCTTAAAGCCCATGGCCGCTATGGCGGACTTTGCTCCCGTGGCGGTGCCTTCATGAGTTCCTGGATGCTCCACAATGAAGCCGAAAATCCCCTTTACAAGGACTTCGATTATCTCTGTGAAATCCTCAAAGAACACGAAGTTACCCTTTCTACCGGTAACGGAATGCGTGCCGGCGCAGTTCATGATGCAACCGACCGTGCACAGATCCAGGAACTGATCATCAACTCCGAATGTGCCCAGAGGGCCCACGACGAATATGACCTCCAGGTCATTGTAGAAGGCCCCGGTCACGTACCACTGGACGAGATCGATATGAATGTGAAACTCATGAAATCCATGAGTGACCACAAGCCATTCTACATGCTCGGACCACTTGTCACAGATGTTGCCCCGGGACGTGACCACATCGTCACCGCAATCGGTGCATCCCAGTCCGCAGCAGCCGGCTGTGACTTCCTGTGCTATGTAACTCCTGCAGAACATCTTGCCCTGCCAAATAAGGAAGATGTTATCGAAGGTGTAAAGACATCCAAGATCGCAGCCCACGTTGGTGACATGGTCAAACTAAACAAACGTGATCAGGATCTGGCAATGGCAAGGGCACGCCGTGACCTTGACTGGGAAAAGATGTACAGTCTGGCACTTGATCCGGAACTTGCACGTGATGTCAGGAACAGCCGTGCACCGGAAGACACAGATGCATGCACCATGTGCGGAAACTTCTGTGCCTTAAAGATCGTAAACCAGAACTACGATCTTGCAAAGTAATACCTCCGGGTATTACTTTTATCTACTCTCCTTTCCATATTCTTTTTTTATCCCGGGCATTCTCTTATAATTAGTTCTCAAACCTTGCAGTGTCTATATTAATAGTATCTTTAAATATAAAAGAGGACACATTACGGTTACGGTATAACATTGCAGGGATTTTTATCATGTGGAGAGGGAGATACTTGCAGGCCGATGAAAGCGGTGTATCGGATGTTGTGGGGACAGGGGGTGAGATTGTCCGGATTCACAAACCTGACGGATTCCGATATCACATACAATAATAACAGCGAAATAACTATAAACTCATTATTCAAATTTCAAAACGACATTAAAACGGAGTTTCAAAATGAAAAAAGCCATTATCGAGACAGACAAGGGAGACATCGTGCTTGAATTATTCGAGAATGATGCACCCCGAACGGTTGCCAATTTTGAAAAACTTATCAAGCAGGGATTCTATAATGGCCTGAACTTTCACAGGGTTATTCCTGATTTTGTGATACAGGGAGGATGCCCCAAGGGCGATGGAACAGGTGGGCCGGGTTACACGATCAAATGCGAAATAAATCCCCGCAAGCATACAAAGGGCGCCCTGTCAATGGCCCATGCAGGCAAGGATACCGGGGGAAGTCAGTTCTTCATAACCCATTCCCCCCAATCCCACCTGGACGGTATGCACACGGTTTTTGGAAAAGTCATTGATGGAATGGACGTTGTATATAAAATCAAACCCGGCGATGTAATGAACCGCCTGCGTGTAGTGGAAGAGTGAAAACAATAGGTGGTAATAGTGGGGAATGGATTTTATATTCAGGATAGGCAAATCTGCCGGATTTTTCTTTTGCAAAATGAAAATATTGATCCTGCTGGCAATATTGATTCTGGTTCTCCTGTACATAATCAGGATTGCCTGGCTTCCTGAATTGGGCGGTATCTGAATAGATACTCCCTTCTTTATATGCCAGTATTACTAATATACCTGATATACAAAATATATCCAGGAGGTCGTACCTTAGCAGATCCGCAACCAATAAGAATAAGTGTCCTGTACAGCGGGGAATTCGGGAAAAAGGTGCTGGGCAATCTCATAAATTCCGATCAGTTCTGCACATCCTGCGGGGAAGCCTGCGATCACTGTCGACAGGGACGCAAATCCTATTCCGGGTTCCTTACAGAAATCCATGAACTGCCCGCAGATCTGCCTGAATTTGTGGAAGAGCCGGAAGAATACCTGCCTGCTGACCTGAAACCCTGTGATCTGTTCCTTGCAATGGATCTGCATCCGGATTTATTTGCCGGCCTGCCGACAGTTGCGAAAAAAGCACATGCAAAAGGCGTGATAGCACCTGTTGAAAATCCCAAACACGCCCCGGCAGGCCTTGTCCGCCAGGTTGCAGAAAAACTTCAGAAAGAGGGAATCGAATATGCTTTCCCCAAGCCTTTCTGCAGCCTTGAGAAAACAGGCCAACATGTAATTGACAGATTCGTGGAAATGGGGTTTGGGAAACCCAAAATCGAAATAATACTTGATAATGAGGAAATCACAACCGCACGGGTAATCAGGGATGCTCCCTGCGGATGCACATGGTTTGTTGCCCGTAAACTTGTCTATACCGAAGCTGCAGATTTCAAGGAAACGGTTTCCTCTGCCCATCATGCATATCCCTGTACTGCAAGTATGGATAATGATCCTGAAATCGGGGATACCATACTGCACAAAGCAGGCTATATTGTCCGGGAAAGTGTGGGCTCTGCACTGGATAATGCACAAAAGGAGAATACAAATGCCAGATAACAAGAAAATAGCAGTAGTTCGCTGTGCTATCGTTGCAGAAACCTGCCCCGGGATAGGATGTTTCAAGGCATTCAATGAAAAAACAGTCGCTTTCAGTGATTACGATGAAAATACGGATATGACCGCATTTTTCACATGCGGCGGATGCCCGGGGAGAAGGGTGTTCAGGCTTGCCCGGTCCCTGAAAAAACACGGAGTGGAAACAGTACATCTCAGTTCCTGTATGCAAATGGAAAATTATCCGGAATGTCCTCATGTGGACTCAATAAGGCAGACACTGGAAAATACAGGAATTGAAGTTGTGGAAGGTACACATCATTAACGGAAGGCTTGAAAATGATAAATCGGATGATAGTCAAAATAGACGAGGAAAAATGCAATGGTTGTGGCAAATGTGTCAGCCCCTGTGCCGAGGGTGCCATCCGGATAATAGATGGTAAAGCTAAAGTCGTATCTGAAGAACTGTGCGATGGCATGGGATTCTGTATCGGGGTCTGTCCACAGGATGCAATATCCATTGAAGAAAGGCAGACCATGGATTTCAATCCGCAGGCAGTTAAAGAAATGCAGGAGAATGAAGAAAAATATACCGAAGCCGGGTCAATACACTGCTTTAAGTGTGACAGGGATGAAAATGAGAGATACCTGATGCCCCTGAGACATGGAAAAGAAAGCATCTGGGTCTGTACCCGCTGTCTGCCTGCACTCATTCATGGTTAAGGGTGGAAACATGATCACGATCGAACTATCAAATCCGCCGGACAACCTCTGCGATTACACTTACAACTTTTGCTGGAATAGTGATTTCAATCCGGATTCTGTCATCCCCCACCAGCAAGGCACAGAGTACACATACAGGGAAATAGTCGATCATCTCAAAAAGACAGGTACTGTACAGATTATCGGTGATGTCGGAAAACGGCTTGCTCAGGGAATGGGCACCAGCATATCCCACCTTGGAGGCAGCGGGAAGACAGAAAATGCCGGCAACATCATAATAGACGGTGATGTTGGCGCTGAAGCAGGGATGGGAATGGTATCCGGCAACCTATACATAATGGGCGACATCGGAAAACCCATGGGAAATATAGTGGAAGTTGAATCCGATAGGGAAGGATATCGCAAATTCGTGTCAATCACGGAATTGGTCTGCGAGGAATTGCAGGAAAAACTGCTGCTAAACAAACTGGAAGGAAATAATCTCCTGCTCAATGATGGAATCCTGCGCAATACCCTGGCAGCCCGTTGCAATTGTGAGGCCAGCATTACAGTAGAAGGAGATGCAGGCAACGGAAACGGATTGCTGATGGAAAGAGGAATGTTGCTGATCAAAGGGGATAGCGGCATGAATACTGCAGCCCATCTCAATGGCGGAACAGTTTACGTAGAGGGTAAATGTGAAGCCTTTGCCGGTGCATATATGAAAAACGGAATACTGCTGGCAGATGATGCAGGCAGCCATGTCGGGGCGGACATGAAAGGCGGGACCATATATTCAAAGAAAAAGGCCAATATTGACCCACCTGCAAAAAAAGGGAAAATCGGCCACGAAGATATACGCACAATAAGGAAACTCACAGATGCCGGCAGATTTGAGGTTTTGCGTTACAATAAATACGAAGCCGGAGAAGAAGGCAAATATATAACGATCAAGATGCGTGACGGCTCCCTGGTCAGAAGGCCTGTGGATTAAGACTTTTCAGCAATCGACCTAAATAAGAAAGATGAATGATCCGGCCGGAAGCTCGTTTGCCAAACGGAGAAATGGCGCTGTTGCAAAAAGGGAGTGATATCATACCATTCAACTGCTGGCCGGACCAATCAAAGTAATCAGGTACTGCACACCCTCCGACCTTTATCGGTAAGCTGGTATGTAGTACCATAGGAAATCCCACGATTACAGCATCCACAGGATTTACAGGTGCCACAGGAAAGAAGCTCGGGGTTTTCATTAATGTCTCCGATTTTCCTGACATGCCCCATTTTTTCCATTAATTCAAGCATGCCTTTCAGTTGCCGGGTGTTCATATTCATTCCCGCAGACAGGGCATTGAAGGAGATGCTGCCCCTTCTATCCATTTCTGCCATTTTTTTCAATACATACTTGTATCCCAGAACCATCTTAAAATCCTCCCTGATTTACCGGTTTAAACCTGTTTTTCCAGACAGCATATACAACCCCGGATAAAATGCCCAGATACAATGCTGGTTTGAAACTGTCAACAAATGTCCATTTTTCGTAACCTTCCATGGCAAGTATATAGGCATTGATAAGATCTGCTACCATACTCAGGAAATACAGGGTGCCGAACACCAGGCAGAGCAATATTCCCACATAGGCATAGGCGGATCCTTCAAAGGAGTCCTTTGAAAACTCAAAGGTTGCGACGAAAAATACCGCACCGATTACCACAAGCACAAGACCCCCGGCCAGCTCAGCAGGTAACAGACTGGAGGATACAAGGGAAGCGGGCAGAAGACCCACTCCCTTGGCGACCTGAACCAGGCCTGCGGCCATATACAGTATTCCCCACAGCAGGGAAATATACTTCAAACCATTATGATTTTTTTCCATTAAACTCACCTCATTAAAGAACTATATTTCCAACACCTATTGTCACCAGTGCCAGTATCCAGGCCACTGCTGTTGAATATGCCGCCTGGAAAAACATCCATTTCCATGAACCCGTTTCTTTCTTGATAACTGCAACAGCTCCTATGCAGGGCACATAGAGCAGAGTGAACACCATTAGCCCCAGGGCTATTGCAGGAGTGAAACCCGGGTCTGCCACCAAGGCAGAGGACAGAGCCTCACCTTCCCCTGTACCATACAGGGTCCCCAGGGAACCCACTACAATTTCCTTGGCCACAAATCCGAAGACCAGTGCAACGGCTATTTTCCAGTCAAATCCAAGAGGGGCTACAAGGGGTTCGATCAATTTACCCAGTGAGCCTATCAGACTATCAGCACTACCATAGTCTGCCCCCTGCGGGAAGTAGGCCAACAGCCAGATGAGCACGACCCCACCGACAATTATTGTCCCGACCTTCCTGAGGTAGAGGTAGCCCTGATTCCACATGTGTTGCAGGGAATCCTTCAGTGAAGGCCTGGTATAAGGAGGGAGTTCCATGATGAAAGGAGACGGCTGGCCTTTAGCGATGAATGTCCGGAAGAGTTTGGCCGAAACAATAGCCACAAGTATCCCCAATACATACAGACCGAAAATTACCGAACCTGCCTGCCTGCTGAAAAATGTTCCCGCAAGCAGAATATACACCGGCAACCTGGCTCCACAGGACATGAAGGGCGTAACCAGCATCGTGATGAGCCTGTCCTTTTCATCCTCCAAAGTACGGGTTGCCATTATAGCAGGAACGGAGCACCCAAAGCCTGTGAGCATGGGAATGAATGACTTGCCCTGCAATCCCATTGTATACATCAGTCTGTCCATTATGAAGGCAGCTCTTGCCATATAGCCGCTGCTTTCAAGCAGGGCGATGACGAAGAACAGGATGAAAATATTGGGCACAAAGAGCAGGACAGATCCCACACCGGCAACAATACCATCACCCAGAAGGGAAGCAAGCCAAACAGTTTCAATGTTTGAGGTAACCGCTGCCGCCAGCCACCCGAAGAACATGTCGATCAGTTCCATAAAAGGAGTGGCAAAAGCAAAGGTCAGTTCGAACATACCCCACATCAGGGTGAGGAAGATAGGAATACCCAGATACTTGTTGGTGATGACTTTGTCCACCATATCCGAGGGAGATACATCTTCAGCACAGGTTGTGCAGACCTGGGGCAGCAGGGTACCTATAAACTCATACCTTTTATCTGCCATTTCAACTTCGTATTCTTCATGGTCAAGATCCGAAAGGAAATTCTGCACTTTTCCTTCAATGCTGCTTGAAGATAATTTGGAAAGGGCATTCTCATCCCCTTCAAGCAATTTCACAGCCATCCAGCGAGAGGGATAATTTTTTGATAATTCCCGATCACTGCCCAGAATTTCCTCCAGTGCACAGATATTTTCTTCCACTCTGCCACCATAGCCGATTTCATGAGGAAGGGGAGGGTTACTTTCTGTTTTGTTCACAATAGAATCCAGAAGCGCATTGATACCTCTTCCTTCGTTTGCCGCGGTTTTAATTGCAGAAACACCTAACAGGCTTTCAAGTCTGCGGATATCAATATCGTCCCCCCGTGTTTCGGCACGATCTGACATGTTCAAGGCAAGAACCAAATTGGTACCCATTTCAAGCAGCTGGGATGTCAGGTACAGGTTTCTTTCAAGATTTGTGGAGTCCAGGACCTGTACAACAACATCGGGTTTCTCTTCAAGGATGTAATCCCTGGCAACCACTTCATCGGCCGAATAGGCCGTTAAACTGTAAGTACCCGGCAGATCTACAATTTCCAGGATATGGTCTTTGTGTTTCTTTGTGCCCTCCTTCTTTTCTACAGTCACACCGGGCCAGTTACCTACCTTCTGACGTGCTCCGGTAAGAGCATTGAAGATTGTGGTTTTACCCACATTGGGATTGCCTGCCACTGCAACTTTTATCTTTTCAGCCAAACTGTGGCACCTCCCCGTAAACTGGCTCAACTATTATTTTATTGGCCATTCCCCTGCCCAGGGCATAACGTGTACCGTTTACCAATACCAGAAAAGACCCCCTGTTACACCCCAGGGGCTGAATAATGGATTCAGGGGTCAAACCCATCTCCATGAGTCTTCTTTTTAGCCCTTTTCCGGCACACACATCGCAAATCCGGCATGTCTGCCCGGTTGGATACATTGCAAGAGGGATCCTTGATGTCATTTTACTCCTCCAGTAACCTCTACGACAATCATCTGTGCCTCCTGTTTGCGCAGGGAAAGGTTGTAGCCTTTCAACTTGAAATCCACCGGGTCACCCATCGGGGCCTTCTTGGTCACACTAAGGCCAACACCCGGCACCATTCCCATTTCAAGCAGGCGCCGCCTGGAAGGACCTTTGCCTTTTACCTGGATTACACGGGCATTTTGACCCGCATCCAATAAATCCAATGTTTTATTGCTCATTTCACAACATCCTAATGTTGGGGTATCCTAACTTATAGTCCTGCATATTTTCTATATGATTTAAAAG
Source organism: Methanohalophilus sp. WG1-DM (assembly GCF_004104135.1). Taxonomy (NCBI): domain Archaea; kingdom Methanobacteriati; phylum Methanobacteriota; class Methanomicrobia; order Methanosarcinales; family Methanosarcinaceae; genus Methanohalophilus; species Methanohalophilus sp. WG1-DM. The sequence continues at coordinate 26,886 of NZ_RRBA01000002.1, forward strand.
TTTCGTATTGCCTAAAATAGAGAGTCCAGAATTGTTATAAAATAAAAGCAACCAGTAGAAGTAGGTGAAAAACATGGATTGTCTATTTTGCAAAATAATAGCCGGAGAAGTTCCCTCCCACAAAGTGTATGAAGATGAGCATGCCTATGCGTTCCTCGACATCTATCCCACATCCAGAGGACATACAGTCGTCCTGCCAAAGGAACACATAACCAGTTTCCTGGAAATGAGTGAGGAAAAGACAGCCGAATTATTCGCTTCTGTCAACAGGATCGCTAAAAAAGTCATTGCAGTTACTGAGGCGCCGGGGGTTAATATCGGGATCAACAATGGCCTGGTTGCCGGGCAAACTGTACCCCATGTCCATGTGCATATAATTCCTCGTTATGAAAATGACGGCGGAGGATCAATGCATACCATTGTGGATTCCAATCCTGACAGGGAGGAACTCGAACAACTCGCTTCAGTCATTCACTCAAAATTCTGAATTGACTTTAGGAATTTCCAGACTGAATATTGAGCCACCTGCAGGATTATCATGCACGTTCACCGAACCCTTATGCAACAGGATGATGTGCCACACAATTGCAAGGCCTATGCCACTGCCACTGGTGCTGCCTTTATGAGCCCTGCTGAAGCGTTTGAAGATATGAACTTTATCTTCATCAGCAATACCCGGGCCGCTATCTGCTATATTTATCCTCCAGTATGCATCCACATCTTCTGTATATATCCTGACAGAACTGCCCTCCGGAGAATATTTGGCAGCGTTAGATAATATATTGACAAATGCCTGTTTCAGAATATTGTTCGCATGGACCGGATAGGCTCCCTCAAGTTCATTGATGATCTGTATATTTCTTTCGTGATACAGGAATGCCGATTCATTCAGGGCCTCCTTCAGGATTAATGATAAATCCATCTCCTGAAATGTGATTGCTGTAACGGATTCCAAACGTGCAAGTTCTGATATATCTTTGATCATCTTTATTTGGGCATCGTTCCCTTTGCGGATCTTGTCTAAATATCTGGTTGTATCGGGATCAGGGTTGGTCATTGATAAGAGATCAGAATAACCCTTTACAACATTTGCCAGATTCAAAAGATCATGACGCATGACATCCAGCAGGGTTTCCTTGAAGGATATTTCATATCTCAATTGTTCGTTTGTTTGTTCCCATTCCCTCAAATGATAATAAAAACCAGAGGCAATAATGAGAAGTCCGGATGCGGTGAGAAATGCTTCAAAATAAACGCTGAGAAAATCCGGTTCATGGGTAAACTCATCCAAAAAATCAACAAACAGACCATAAACAAACAGAAACCAGCCTGCAACCAACCTTGCGTCATCCAATTTATAGATAATCAAAAGAGAAAGTAAAGCACAAAACAGGTACAATCCTTCAACAGCTACATCTCCGGTATCAAATGAGGATTTCAGAGGGAAAATAGACAACCATAGTAGCAGAGTCAAAAGAAAAAGGAAGATACATATTTTATAGAATTTGTTTTCCGTATGCATGCCAACTCAAATCCAATCAAATATAGTACACAAGTATAAGTAATATTGTGCATGAACTTCATAGAATGATTATTAAGAGACGAAAACGCAATAAATGTTACCGACAATGGATACCATGATGATAGTTCCAGTTTCTCTGCACAGGGAAGAAAAAGGAAACGTACTACCCCTGATGGCAATATTGTTTCTCCTTATCGGATTTGTACTCGGGATCAGTTTAACAACAATACTTTACGGAGAGGAAACACCGGCTACGGATATTCCTGAGAGCAATGTTTCAAACATAATAATCAACGGCAGTTCCGGTGAAATATATGAGAATCTCTATAATCTGGTCTTTGACTCGGTTGTCTCCGTAAGGGCAGAAGGAGAAATTAACGGAGACCAATTCATAAGTGGCGGATCGGGATTTCTTTATGATGCAGAAGGGTATATCGTAACGAACCAGCATGTCGTGGAAAGTGCTGATTCCGTAGAAGTATATTTCAGCAACGGAGTGGTAATGGATGCTGAAATCACGGGCACTGATGTATATTCTGATATTGCGGTATTAAAAGTCGATGAAGTCCCCTGTGATGAAACCTGCCAGCCCTATCCTCTGCCAATGGCCAACTCATCCAGGATAAATCCTGCTCAGATGGTGATGGCAATAGGTACGCCTTTCGGACTTGAGGGAAGTGTAACACATGGAATTGTCAGTGCCACGGGCAGGACAATGTCTACAACAAACGGATTTTCCATCCCAAATGTTATACAGACCGATGCACCGTTAAACCCGGGCAATTCAGGAGGGCCGCTTATTGATCTCTCAGGGAAAGTGATCGGAGTCAACCGTGCCCGTAGCGGAGATAATCTGGGTTTTGCTATACCTTCCAATAAAGCCCGGATGGTTGCCGATGCCATAATAGAAAAAGGAGAATATGATCATTCCTGGATTGGTATACAGATGCTACCTGTAAGTCCCCGGGCAGCAGATTTCATGGACCTTAATGAGGAGGCGGCCAGAGGAGTAATGGTCGTGGTTGTAGTGGAAGGCGGACCTGCCGAGGAGGCCGGGCTGAAAAGTGCAGAAGAAGTAAAGATCAATGACGAAATAATCTTCATCAACGGGGATATAATTGTAGGAGTAGACGGGGTTGAAGTCTACAACAGTGACCAGATCATAGCGCATATAAGTGAGAAACAGCCGGGTGACGAAATAGAACTTGAGTATTACAGGGATGGGGAAAAAATGACAACACAACTGGAACTTGGCTCACGCCCGGAATGAATTGTCCAAATATACTTGATGAGACGGGAGAATAAGAGAGTTTATGGACACGCATTTTCATACACGGGAAATACGTATCCACAAAAAGGAAACATGTGGCCACTCAGCCATTGATCTTTTTCATAAGCCAGGCCATATTCTGGCCAAGGTTTTGCATTGTCTGCATTCCTTCTGTATCAGACTCTACATCCCCCGGGGCAAGCCCCATTCCTATATTCCAGTAGCTTGAACCCGGTACGACCATCTGGGAGAGCAAGAAAAAGTGGTTGATGGAATCAAATGCGTGAAGGGCACCTGCTCTCCTGACAGCCACAACCGCTGCTGCGACCTTATGTTTGAAAAGTTCATCGTTTGCTTTGCCTACAAAACCCGCCCTGTCAATCAGGGCTTTTGTTTCCGTAGTCAGATCGGCAAAGTATGTAGGGCTTGCAATAATTATCCCGTCGGCCTCAATCATCTTTTCTATACATTCATTGATCAGGTCACTGGATATGACACATCGGCGGTCCTTGTTCTCAAAACACTTCATGCAGGCAGTACATCCCATGACAGGGATGCCTCCCAGCTGAATCATTTCGGTCTCAATTCCCTGCCTTTCGAGTTCTGAAAATACATTTTTGACGAGCTTTGCGGTGTTCCCGTCTTCCCTGGGACTTCCATTGAATGCTACAACCTTCATTTTAATACCTTCTTGTCTTTAGACAACATATATCCAATAATTGCATTATCCACTCCCCTATATAACAATTATACTACTTTCCGCTCAAATCATTCAGATAATTACTGGAGAAGGAACTTTACGGTTAATTTTTCCATTCCACAGAGAAACAGATTTATATATATGAAGGATTGATTATGTGTTCATGGATAATTCAGCCTGCAAACGCATGGATAAGAACCAGATTGAAAATCTCACAATCCCAGCACCTGAAACAGTTACCCGTATGTCCGCCATATTCCAGGCACTGCAATCACCTGCACGCCTGAATATCCTGTTCCTGCTCAAAGAAAGGGATATGTGCGTATGTGAGCTCAGTGAAGCACTTGAAGCCTCACAGTCTGCAATATCCCACAATCTGCGGATACTACGCCAGCTAGACCTTGTGAGGGTCAGGAAGGAGGGGCGGTTTGCGGTCTACTACATTGCAGATGAACATGTCAGGCTGCTGATCGAAACATGCAGACAGCATATTATTGAGGAATACCGATGAGCATTGCACAAAACGTTATGGAAATTCTGGCCGGAATAATACACGAGACCTGGTACCTTTTCGAAGAGGCTGCACCCTATCTTTTCCTGGGTTTTGGAATTGCGGGACTGCTGGAACTTGTGGTTTCCAATGATAAGATTATCGGACATCTCGGAAGAGGGGCCGGAAAATTCAGTTCGGTCCTCAAAGCTTCTATTGCCGGCATTCCCCTGCCCCTATGTTCCTGCGGTGTGATACCTGCGGCAATGTCCCTGAAAAAAAGAGGAGCAAACAATGGTGCCACCCTGTCCTTTTTGATATCGACGCCCCAGACCGGAGCTGACTCAATCGCAATCACCTATGCCCTGCTTGATCCCGTTATGACAGTATTCAGACCTGTTGCTACCTTCATAACCGCATTGGGAGCAGGAATTACAAGCAATATTATGGAAAAGGACGTGACAAATACACTCTCAAACCCCACTATGCTTTCAAAAAAGGAAGAGGCAACAAATCCGGGTTGTGATTGCGGCGGTGATGATTGCGGCCAAGCAGGCCTGAAAGAGCGAGCCATTGATGCCATAAAATATGCTTACGTGGAACTGCTGGGAGATATTGCAAAGTGGCTTGTTGTGGGGCTGCTGATAGCAGGAGTGATTTCCTATATTGTCCCGGCGGAAATTGTGGGAGGCTACCTTGGAGGCGGGATCGGTTCGATGATCCTGATGCTGTTTGTAGGGATTCCCCTCTACATCTGCGCCACCGCTTCCACGCCCCTGGCAGCCGCCCTTATCGCCAAAGGGATGAGCCCGGGTACCGCATTTGTGTTCCTGCTTGCAGGACCGGCCACCAATGCTGCAACCATTACAATGGTTACGAAGTTTATGGGCAAAAAGGCTGTTACCATTTATCTTGCAATGATAGCCCTCTTTGCGCTGGTATTTGGGATGTTGCTCGACCTCATATACATTAGAATGGGAATTGAGGCAACGACCATTGCGGGAAGTGCAAGTGACCTGCTGCCTGCAGAAGTGAAAACATTCTTTGCGTTGCTCCTGGCAATAATGATCACCTATTCCCTGATACAGAGAAGGGAAACTGATGAATGCCAGGATTGCTCCTGAAACGGCGAAGTAATTATAAAGCATCTTAACCCAATCTTAAAATGGGGGTTTGTATGGATAAAGAGGATAAAGCAATCGAATCCAAATTGTCCGCCAATGGAAAAACGTTGCTGGAAAAACGCTACCTTTTAAGGGATGCAAAGGGGAAAGTCGCAGAAAAGCCCGACGAGTTGTTCCGCAGAGTTGCAAAGGCTATTGCCAGAGTCGACAGCAGCTACGGATACAGTGTGGAAAAAACTGAAGATAATTTTTATCAGGTAATGGCAGACCTGGAGTTTCTTCCCAATTCCCCAACCCTCATGAACGCAGGCACCGAACTGGGGCAATTGAGTGCGTGTTTTGTGCTGCCTGTGGAAGATTCCCTGAAAAGTATCTTCAAGTCCCTGCAGGATATGAGCCTCATCCACCAATCCGGCGGTGGCACAGGATTTTCCTTTTCAGACCTGCGACCGGAGGGAGATCCTGTGCGCTCCACAGAAGGCGTTGCTTCCGGACCCCTTTCCTTTATGACGATCTTTGATAAGGCAACGGATGTGATCAAGCAGGGCGGCAGGCGCAGGGGAGCCAATATGGGAGTACTGAGAGTTGACCATCCGGATATTTGCAAGTTCATCGGGGCCAAGGAAAAGGAGGATATGCTGCGCAATTTCAATCTCTCGGTGGGTGTGACGGATGAATTTATGGAGGCTGTCAGCCAGGACAGGGATTATGCCCTTGTAAATCCCCGAACCGGTAAAGTTGAGAAGAGATTAAAGGCACGGGATGTGTTTGACCGGATAATGACGTGTGCCTGCCAGACCGGAGATCCCGGCCTGCTTTTCCTGGATGAGATCAACCGCAAACATCCCCTGAGTGCAATCGGCACAATCGAGAGTACAAATCCCTGCGGAGAGGTTCCTCTTTTGCCCTATGAATCCTGCAACCTCGGCTCGATCAACCTGGCGCGGATGGTTAAGGAAGGGGCAATCGACTGGCAGAAATTGCAGAAAACTGTCCATACAGGAGTACATTTCCTGGATAATGTGATCGATGCCAACAAATATCCTCTCCCGCAAATCGAGCAGAGGACAAAACAAAACCGCAAGATCGGCCTGGGTGTTATGGGATTTGCCGCCATGCTGGCACGCCTGGGCATTCCCTATGATTGCGAGGAAGGAATCACAACAGCGGAAGAAGTGATGAAGTTCATCCGGCAAGAAGCCGTGCAAAAATCTGTGGAACTCGGTGAGCAGCGGGGCAGTTTCCCGAATTTGCCCAGGAGTACTCTTGCAAGGGATTATCCTGCAATGCGCAATGCAACGGTGAATACCGTGGCCCCCACAGGCAGCCTGAGCATAATTGCAAATACCACTTCAGGAATTGAACCGATGTTTGCCCTCACCTACAGGCGCAATGTGATGGGAACCCGGCTGACAGAGATCGATCCTGTTTTTGAGGAGATGGCAAGGAAACATGGGTTCTACAGCACACAGCTGATGGAGGAAGTTGCCGAAACCGGATCCCTGCAGAACAGTCCGAATATACCGGAAAATACCAGACGGGTCTTTGCCACCGCCCTGGAGATCCAACCTCAATGGCATGTGAGGATGCAGGCGGCTTTCCAGAAGCATGTGGATAATGCTGTTGCCAAGACCGTGAACCTGCCTCATGAGGCTACGGAGGAGGCTTTCCGGGAGATCTACATGCTGGCCTACCGGTTGAAGTGTAAGGGAATTGCTGCTTACCGTTATGGAAGCAAGGCAGAGCAGGTGCTGGAGATCGGGGGGACCGGGAAGAAAAGGGATGATAGCACTGCAACGGTAAAGGCCTGTACGAAAAACGGATGTGAGTGAGGTAAATTGTGATTGTCCGGTTTTGAGGAGTCGAATACTGCCGGATGCATAAATCACCCAGAAATATTCCAGTAATTTTTGATGCATACTTGAGAATAAAATGTACCACTGGTATGAGATCCGTTTTTTTTCAGGGCATGACATATGCCATGCATTCAGGTTGTGTCATTCTTGAAGTTAAATCGAAAGATGTGATCCTCCAGCTACAGACATAACTGAATCGATAAATTTTAATTAATCTTTTGACATGCCATTCAATTATAGATATAATGGGAGTTCCAGATCTTAAATCTGGAACAAAATATATTCACTCCCTTTGTGTTTATTTTAGCCAAAATTACATTGGGACTTTTCTTATATAAATAATACATTAGTGAAAGTTAGAAGAAAGAGTTTCTACAGAGACCGAAATCTTTCTATTCATACGTATCCTTTTCTATCATAAACAAAAAAGAGAAGTTTAATCTATCCGTAATTCCAGCGAAAAACACAAAAGAAAAAACTGGTTACCTTGATTATTTTATTGATATCATATTTAAACTCAAATCCCCTTACTGAGTAAGTAAACTGGCTGATGAAAATACGCTAGGTGTATCACCATTCTTTTGGAATACCTATTATAGTTTGTATTCGTCCTTTCAATATCTACAATCTCCAACATGATTTCCTCTAACCCTTCTTTGGGGCTAATCTCAAAATTCATAGAAAGTATAAAGGCCAAACAATCCCCGACCACTTTAGGGGATAGAAAACAGACAAGTGATTTCATATCAGTATATGATATTTTGGAACTGATTGACCTAGTAATCCAAAAAAGAAAGTTATAATCAGTGCTTAATACATATACAGGAGTAAAATCATCTAGCAATACTTTAGAATAATGGATTTTTTTGGAAGCAATCTGGGTATTAAGTATGAAGATGCAATGGCAGACGATATATTTTAGTGTATCTGATATTTTTGTTGCAAATATTTTAGGATTTGGCCTGATGTAGAGCCTAAAGAAAGATTGAATCAATTCCTTCCATATTCATCGTCAAACCTGACAATATCATCCTCTGCCACATATTCTCCCAGCTGTACCTCAATGATTTCAAGTGGGATAGTACTAGGATTGCCCAGCCTGTGCTTCTCTCCTGCACGGATAAAGGTACTCTCGCCTGGCCTGACAAAGAATTCTTCGCCGTTTACATGGACCTCTGCCATACCTGTCACAACCACCCAGTGCTCACTCCTGTGATAATGTAACTGGAGACTGAGTTTTTGCTCAGGCAAAACCCGTATCTTTTTGATTACATGAGCATCAGACCATTCAAGCACAGTATAAGACCCCCATGGCCGGTAGACAGTCTGGCCGATGCTGGCTCTGGGATCGTTTCTGGATTTCAGCTGGTTAACTACCTGCTTGACCTTATGGCTGCTGTTTCTGGGACAGATGAGAAGGGCATCAGGAGTGTCCACCACTGCCATGTCATTTGTGTCTATGAGGCTTACCATTTTGCCAGGTTTTGAGTGGATAAGGTTATTACTGGAATTCAGGTTCATCTGGTCACAGTCATTAATCACGTTACCCTCCTGGTCCTTTAGCATTTCTTCATAGATGGCAGAGAAATTACCCAGATCACTCCACTTTGCATCAAGCTGGACCACGACCACGTTGTCGGATTTTTCCATTATGCCGTAATCCACCGACTTCGAAGGAAGATTGTTGTATGTTTCCTGCATGTTTGCCGAGGAATTAAAAGCGTTATAAAACTCTGGAGCATGTTTCTTGATCTCTGTGAAAAAAGTTTCAGTATTAAGAAGGAACATCCCGCTATTCCAGAGACAACCTTCTGCAATGTAATGTTCTGCAGTCTCAACATCCGGCTTTTCCCTGAACTCAGAGACCCTGAAGCCCATATTGATCTGTTCTGCAGGTTTGATATAACCATAACCGGTGTTAGGCGATGTGGGAGTTACACCGAAGGTTACCAGATGGTTTTCTGCGAGTATTTCTGCCTCTGCAATAATCTGCATTGCAGAGGAAGCCATTACATGGTCCGATGAAAAGACCCCTACAGTGGATTTGCCATATTTTTTCTCGATCACCTTCATCCCAAAACAGATGGCTGGCAGGGTATTTTTGCCTTCAGGCTCGATCAGAAGATTTTCCTCCGGCAGATCGTATCCCAATTCCTGGATATGACCCTTGATGTAAAACTGCTGAGTTGAATTGGTGACCACGAAAATTTCAGAAATATCCGATATCTCAAGACAGCGCAATACAGTGTCCTGGAACAGGGAATGTTTTCCAAACTTCAAGAACTGTTTGGGATACTGCGAGCGGCTCAGGGGCCAGAGACGTGTGCCAGTTCCACCGGCAAGGATTATCGATTTCATATTATAATCACTGGAGATTCTACTTACTTTGATTGATTTATGGTATTTTGCATTGTGTATTTATATATTATGTTAATTCACAGCAACTCCCGCACAGCATTCCTCACACTCTCTTGAGAAGTACATCGGGCATTCCAACCAATCTCCCTCAACTTCGCCACATCCAGTCTCATTTTCGGCACATCACCTTTCCAGCCACGTGAACCACCTGTATAAGTGAATTCAACGTCCTGCAGACCCATCTCTTCAGCCACAACTTCACCTATCTCTGTAGCACTGAGGGTGTCCTCTGAACCGATGTTGAAGATATTCACTGTGTTTCTGGAATGCTCAACTGCAAAGAGAATGGCCTTGACACATTCTGGAACGTGGAGGTAGGATTTGGATTGTTTACCGTCTCCCAGAATTTCAAGGGATTTTGGATTGGCGCGAAGTTTGTTGATAAAATCAAAGATTATGCCGTGATTACTTCGGCTTCCTATGATATTGGCAAAACGGAATATCCAGCAGTTCATGTCAAAAGTATGGGAATATGAAGTAATCAGAGCCTCACAGGCCAGTTTGGAGGCACCGTAGAGGGAAATCGGGACAAGTGGGCCGTAATCTTCCGGGGTTGGTATTACTGTTGCTTCACCATAGACTGTGGAGGTTGATGTGAAGGCAAGATTTGGCACTTCGTTTTTGCGCATGGCCTCCAGCAAGTTGTAGGTAGCCCTGATGTTCTGGTCGAAATGTACCTTTGTATTTTCCACACCCAGCCGGACATCGGGGTTTGCAGCAGCATGATAGACCATATCAATGCCACAGCAGGCTTTGTTGATAGCGGGTTCATCTAGCAGGTCGGCTTCCAGAAATGTGAAATTTGGTTTGTCTAGATGGGGTTCGATATATTTCTTGTTCCCTGAACTCAGGTTATCAAAAACTGTGACTTCATAACCTTCAGACAACAGGCGATCTACCAGATGGCTGCCGATAAAACCTGCACCACCTGTTACCAGTATCTTTTGTATTGCTTTTTCTGACATGGACCGACCCTGCGGATAATGCTAATGTTTTTGCTGCAAAATGATTTGATCATTGATATTATTTTTACTATAAGAGATGATCGGAGTGGAATTGCCTGGTAGAATAATTGCAGTAATTCAATGATATATTCAAAAACTGAATAATTTCGAAGTTAGTCAAAAATACGAATTGTCAAAAGTAACTTCAACTCATCGAGCAGGAGTTCCTTTCCGTAAGGTAGGAGAGGAATGCGCCTGATATTCAGAAAAGTAATTTTTTATAATAAGTAAGTGAATATAGTAGTGTATGTTTCTTACTAAAACAGTTATCCTGAAAATGGCAAATCCTGATAATGATTTGGTGGAAACTATGCAGAAATATTCGGATGGAATGAATTATGCTTCCAAATTTGTTTTTGACAAAGGTAAACCGATTCCAGCAATGAAATTACAGAAGTTTACTTCTATCTTCGTGAAATATTAAAATTAAAATCCCAGATGAGTTGTAATATCCCACGACAAGTTGCAGGATGTTACAAAACATTACATAAACAGAAAAGGGCAAAAAGTAGAGTTTTCGCCGTCATCAATGACTTTTTCTTACAAAAGAGATTTTACTGTTAGTGAAGATACGGTCAAAATAACCACTATTAATGGAAGAAAATCTTATTCCATTTTGAATTATGATTACGCTAAACAGTATTTTGATGGTTCATGGAAATATCAGGCATCCAAAGTTGTAAAACATAAAGACGGAGATTATTATTTCCATTTATGTGTGGAGAAAGAAGTTCCTGATAAACAAATAACAGATGCTTCTACTTTCATGGGTATAGATGTTGGTATGAGAACAATGCCGATCTGATAGATGCAATGAATATTGAACACAGAACACGGGATTACAGGTATATCCTGGAATCTCAGGGGTGCTTGTCAGCCACCCGGACGAATGCTTAATTGACATTCAAGCCCCTTGCCGTAAGGGAGGGTATGGCTCTGTAGAAATCCTCGAAATTCCAGGAAATATTGAAACTAACAATAATTCTGAAATTACCAGATGTCTTTAGATATATTGTTACTAAGTTTACGTGTATTATCTCTGGGTAACTGAATTCATCTTTTTGCGTTCATAAAAAAATATTTAAACCAACATATTCATTAACAATCCACATGCCCAAATTGTCCGTTGTGATGCCTTCCATGAATGAGGAAAAGACCATTGGGATCTGCATCACAAAAGCGAAGAAGGTTTTTGAAAAATGCAACCTTGAGGGGGAGATTATCGTGGTTGACAACTCTTCTGATATGACTCCTGAGATTGCTGCATCCATGGGTGCCCGGGTCATTTCAGGCAAGGAAGGCTATGGAAATGCCTATATGGCGGGCCTCTCAAGCACAACAGGTGATTATATTGCGATTGCGGATTCCGATAATACCTACGATCTGGAAGAATTAACCGGATTTATGAAGTATTTGATCAATGGAGAGGCGGATTTTGTTATTGGAAGCAGGTTGAGAGGTAATATTCAAAAGGGGGCCATGCCGTGGCTCCACCAGTATATTGGGAATCCTTTGCTGACCCGGATGTTGAATTTATTGTTTAAAACAGATATATCGGATGCACATTGCGGAATGCGGGCATTTACAAGGGAAGCCCTTGATAAGATGAAACTCAAGACCCATGGCATGGAGTTTGCCTCGGAGATGGTCATAGAGGCGTCCTATAATGACCTGAGGATCAAAGAGGTACCTATCAGCTATCATGTACGTTATGCCCCGTCCAAACTCCGGTCGCTGCAGGACGGCTGGCGGCATGTAAGATTCATGATGCTGTATCAACCTCTGAAATTTATGTTTGTGCCGGGCTTTCTTGTATTTCTGGTAGGCTTTTTACTTACTGCTCTTTCTCTCCTGCAGGGTAATGTAGTGGAAACACGACTGCATTCTTTTATTCTGGGAGGTATGTTGCTTATTGTGGGCGGACAGATACTCGCCACTGGCTCCTATATGAAGGCCTATGGTCTTATTCATGGCATATACCATAAAAAGAATGACGTATTCAGGAAGATGTTAAGTTACCACTCTCTGGAAAAGGAGCTGTTCATAGGCTCCGGTTTGCTGATACTGAGCTTTATATTGGGCCTTTGGATTGTGTATACCTGGGCAAGCACTGGCTATGGGTCCCTGTCAGAGGTCGAAATCGCTATTGTGGTAATGGTACTTGCCGCACTGGGACTGCAGATGATCTTTGGTTCCATTTTCCTGAGTGTAATGCTTCTTGGTACCGATATTGATAGGTGATTTCTTGAAGGTCGCTTTTGTCTATGATGCGATATACCCCTGGGTCAAAGGGGGTGCTGAAAAGCGCATTTATGAGATCGGAAAACGCCTTGCTGAACGTGGAGACGAAGTCCATCTTTTTGGGGTCAAATGGTGGGAAGGCGAGAATATTATTGAATACGAGGGTATGACCCTCCATGGCGTATGTGCGGCCAGGGAACTGTATATCAATGGAAAGCGGTCGATCTCTGAGGCCCTGATTTTTTCAGTGAAACTCTTCAAGCCTTTATTAAAAGAGAAATTTGATGTTATTGATGTAAGTGTCTTCCCGTATTTTTCCTGCTTCACCGTAAGGACAGTATCTGTTCTCAGAAAAACCCCGGCCTTTTTCACATGGCATGAGGTCTGGGATGACTACTGGTATGAGTATATGGGGAGGAGGGGATTTTTTGGGAAAATTATAGAGAGGATTGTTGCGAAAATATCATCAGAAAATATTGCTGTTTCAGAGTGGACAAAAAAACAACTCATCTCTATTGGAACGGACCCGGAAAAGATACAGGTTGTTCCGAACGGAATCAATCTCCAGAAAATAACAGGTATAAAACCTGCAAACAAAACTTGCGACATAATTTTTGCAGGCAGGCTCATAAAAGAGAAAAATATCGATGTTCTATTAAATGCAGTGGCCAGATTAAAAGCCAACCTCCCGCAACTTAAATGCTGCATCATCGGAGATGGGCCTGAAAAGGACAGGCTGTTAAAACTCTCCCAGGAACTTGAAATAGCCGATAATGTTGAGTTTGCCGGGTTCCTGAAATATGATGCCCTCATTGCCCGGATCAAATCTTCCAGAGTATTTGTCCTACCTTCAAGCCGTGAAGGTTTCGGAATAATCGTAATAGAAGCATTCGCATGCGGGGTTCCTGTTATCACTGTTAGTGAAAAGAGAAATGCAGCACAGGACCTGATTGATGAAGGTGTTAATGGATTTGTTGTAGAACTTGATTCTGATCAGATCGATTCTGTTTTAAAGAAGATACTATTAGATGATTCATTCCAAAAAATGTGTGTAGAAAATACAGTTCAAAAGGCCGGGAAATATGAATGGGACATTGTATACGAAAAACTTATTTTACTATATGAATGATATATAATTTTTTTGAGAAATAAGAAATACTGGAAATATTACTCCATCTTATGTGAAATTACTCCAGTATTCTCAAATATTAAACTACCTACCACATCAAATTTATAATTAATCAACCAACTTTTTTTCCATAAATAAAATGATAGAAGTCCAAATTACATTTCCCTGCTTAAGTACAATATGCGGACTTATGTTAAGATTCTTTTCTAAATCTAAGTCAATAGGATTTAAGAGAAGAGATTTAGATATCCTGAAATCAATATCTCCTCCAACTAGTTTAAAGTCAGTTGATTGAAGAATATATTTTTTCAATTCATTGAAAGTAAAATATTCTGGATGGTGAGCATTATTGAGAATCAATTCGGTTGCCAAACATAAAATACCATTCGGTTTCAAAACACGGAACATTTCTGACATGGCTTTTATAATGTTATCCCTACTACCAAAATGCTCAATAGATGAAAGTGAAAATGCAAAATCAAAAGTATTATTATTAAATTCTAAATTTGTTCCATCCATTTGTGAAACTTTGAGATTATCTCTTAAATAAGGGAATGGTGCAAAATTTGACGGTGTAGTCAACATACTTGGATCACCTTCATTCGAAGGACTGTTATACAAATCAGTTGCAACCATCTTTTCAATTTTGTTTGCAAAATAAAACAATGGTCTTTCATAACCTGCACCTACCGCTATTGCATGACTTTCTGAGGTTACAACTCCAAGGGATTCAAGTCCATATATACACATAGCATATTCCCAAGATTTTCTATGGATGTAACTACCTTCCTTTAAATCACTCATAATCTGACTTAATGCACCCCCTACTTCCCAATCCCCAATATCACAAAGACGATTTAATGACCTTCTTTCAACAAGTCGCATATTAATATCGTTTTCCACTTGAATAGGACTTGAAATTTTAGATGCAATATCTAAATATTCTTTCATAGAATTCCTCTTTTTCTGCAAATTGAATTATATATATTCAGTGAACTCATTACCATAATATCTTTCGCATATTTTTTTTTCATCCGCATTATAGCCAATTCCCCTAAAATCTTTCTTTTCTCTTCATCGACAAGTAACTCTAAGATTGCATCAGCAAGTGATGAGGCATCATCAGGAGGAACAATAATCCCTGTTTCGCCATCAACAATAATCTCCGGTACACCACCAACATCACATCCAATTACAGGCTTTCCCCACGCCATCGCTTCTAAGTATATAAGTCCAAATGACTCATAAAGAGAAGGAGCTACGAAGATATTGCATTTTCTATAATAGTTTTCAAGATCATCATTAGAAACATATCCAATAAAATATACATATTTATGATATTTTTTATCGAGAATGTTTAATAGATGTTTTTTATATGAACCATTAAATGATGCTGTTTTTGTATCACTACCCACGATAGTGAACCGAACATTCGTAATCCGCCTGACTACAGCAGGAATCGCTCTAAATAATGTATCAATTCCCTTTCTTTTCTCAAGACGACCAACAAACAACACTTCAAGAATATCGTTATCTTGATCGTCAAAAGCCTGACTTTCAATAGGAAGGTCGATTCCAAGAGGAGAGACATCGATATTATTTTCGGAGACGTTGTGATGATCACAAATTAGCTTTCCAATGGCACTACTGATTGCGATAACTCGATCAGCACGCCTTACAGCTTCTCCTTCCATCCAATTTGCCAACTTAAAATCTTTATTTACATCCCATTTTTGGATTTCGCTTACTTTGAATAATGGAGTTTCAACTCGAACAACTAACGGAATGTTCTTTATAAGAGAGAAAACGAACCCTTCTGCATCCCACAAGGGAGCTTCAACAACCTGAATATTTTTGGTTTCAATCAAATTATTCAATTTTAGACATACTTCATAGCTGTAGGAAATGTTTTTGTGAGAGATGTCCATCTCAGGTGACAAAGGTAAAAAATCTATTTTTTGAGGATTAATTTTGTGTACAAAGACATTTTCATCCATATAATCATATTCCCTATCATTTTCAGATTTGGAAATTATATGCACTTCGTTGCCCAGGTCAGCGAGTCCATGTGCTAAATCATGTGTATATCGACATATTCCTCCATTACAATTTTTAGAGTATTCTTGGCTTAACAATGCGATATTGAGCTTATTACTCAACCCATTTGCTTCAATATTAATAGGATATTCAGTTATAGAATGTTTTTTTGATTTCTTTTCATTTTCTATGTTAAAATCGAGATATGAAATATCCTTATTTTTATCAAATAAATTCAAACTCAAACCATCTTTATAACCTCGAAACGCACCCTTTAATATTTGTTGATAAATATTTAATATAGAACCTAAAGTAAGTTCATTGTTAAAGAATGGTGTAACAAAATATATTATCCAACAATATAAAGAATAAACAGGTCGTGTTGTATAAGAAGAAAGCGTGTTACCAAAATTTTTCATTGTGTAATAAATAACATTTTTTATTATTTCAGCCCAGTTTAGATCATAAGGTGACTTTCTATTATGACCTTCCACCATATCATGTATCACAAAAGATTCTCTTTGATACACAATTTGATAGCCTTTATTAATTACCCGTGTACAAAGGTCACTTTCATCATGATAATATTTAAAGTATGGATCGAATCCACCAATTTCATATAATACACTTTTTTTAAATGAACAATTAGTTCCCATAAGTATTTGGAACTCACCTTTTCTTAACTTTTTAGTATCATCTCTGACTGCATTAGGTATCCCACATTTATTGATAACACCATTAGCAAATTGAATATGTGACTTTTGAGGACCATAAACAAGACCTCCAACTCCTCCTACAGAATCATTAGTATATTTGTCAACTAAATATTTCAACCAATTTTCATCAGCTGTTGCATCGTCATCAATAAATGCAATAATATCACCTTTAGAGTAACTTATACCCAAATTTCTTGCATAAGATAATCCATTTAACTTTTCTTGTCTAATTACCAGAACATCTTTAAATTTATTCAAAATACAATCTGTATCATCAGTTGAGGGTCCATTTACAACAATAATTTCTCTATTCTGATATGTTTGCTTATATAATGATTTAATACATCCATCTAAATAGTTACTACGATTATAAGTACAAACAACAATAGAAACAAACGGATATTGCATTTCATAACACCATATTTGATATCATTGAATTAATTTTTATTATTCAAACCTTCAATAATCTTAATCAACTTCTTGCCAGTTTTCTCTTTATCAAAAGCCATTAGTCTTTCATTTTGTTTTTGTATTATTCTTCCACGAATAACCTTTTCTTCAATTAAAAGATTAATTAATTCTGCTATTTTATTATATTGTTTTTTATTAACCAAAATTCCAGAATTATCTAATGTATAGGGAACCCCAGTGGAATTGTAAGCGATAATGGGAATCTCAAAATACATTGCTTCTAAAAGAGGAACACAAAATCCTTCATGTTCACTCATACACAAAAAGAGATGTGCTTTTTTATAATATTCTACAAGATCCTCATCTGTTACCATTCCAGTAAATATAATATGATCTCTAAGTCCTAATGTATCGATTAGATTCCTTAGATATTCTGAATAGCTGGATATTTGTTCGTTTCCAACAAGATATAATACTGAATTTGAATTTATGTAACGCTGATAATAATAAAATGTTTTAATAATATCTTCATGTTTCTTGTTTGGTGAAATTCTACCTACAAATATAATGTTAATTGTAGAATCAATATAAGATCTTTTTTTAAGGTTTTTTTCATTATGTGATTCAAATTTGTTTATATTGATTAATATGGGTAAAACATCGGTATTTTTAAAGCCATAATTTTCAAGACATAGGCGATTATATTCAGAGACTCCAACTCCAACTTGGAAATGTCTGAACAAATCTTTAAGTTCGTCTAAGCCTTTCGCACAACTATAGCTTAATGTTTCACAAAGTCCATCGAAGAATTTGGGAGGAGTTATGTTATGATAGAGTAATATTTTTTTGTCAGGCAATTTTTTAACAAAATCGGTCACATCCTCACTATATAATGAAAAATGATAAATCAAAATGTTTTGATCGTTTCCATGGTATTTATCTATCGATTTTGTATATTTTGACACTTTAGGATGTGTATGTTTTGCATAAATATTGGAATCAAATCCTTGCTTTCGCAAGAATTTCATGATTTCAATTGCATCATTACTCACCGCATCATGGCAACTCAAAGCTGGTAAGACCTGATTAATCTGCATAGATATTCACTTTTTTCCAATGACTAAATAATCCCTGTACCCAAACAAAAAATTATTTAAAAAATTTATATTGAAATTTAAAGTTTCCAAAATTTCATTATTTATTTGCTCGTTTGGAATATTACTGGGGTCGATTCTTTTTAATTTGCTTTCATCCGGTACCGGCTGATAAAAATTCTCTTGAATCTCTCTAAAACCACATGACTTTAATAAAAATTTAATTACCTCTGGATGAATATAGGTTTCATGAGTAGGATCCATGTTAAACAAATTCGTTGAGACTAAAACACTCAATATATTTGGCATAGACATCGCAATATATGATCCAAATTGCAATTTTTCATAACATAATTTTAATATTTGAAATAGTTCATTAATGTTTAAGTGTTCAACAACTTGTCCCATAAATATACCATCTATTGATTTATCATCAATAGTCATTAAATGACTCAATGCATCAATATTTTGAATACTTAACCCTAATTTTTCACAATATAGAACATAGTCCTCATTTATATCAATACCATAGCTTCCGACACCATTATTTTTGAGCAATTGTAAAAAATAACCTGTCCCCGATCCAATTTCTAATACATTATTGCAATTGTTAAAAAAAGGCAATAAGTCCTCATACATATTAGGGACATCAATAGGTTTTCCACCTTCTTTTGTCCATGCTTTGCTTACTTCTTCACTGAATGTAAAATAATTAATCGAACTTTCTTTTGATATTTCATCATCAAAATTAATAGGTTTATTATCTGAATTTCTTTTTTCCAAAATATTGGCAAGCCACGCTTTATTCTCGATGTCTGAGTTCATCG
This sequence comes from Methanohalophilus sp. WG1-DM, assembly GCF_004104135.1. NCBI lineage: Archaea > Methanobacteriati > Methanobacteriota > Methanomicrobia > Methanosarcinales > Methanosarcinaceae > Methanohalophilus > Methanohalophilus sp. WG1-DM. The sequence continues at coordinate 45,725 of NZ_RRBA01000002.1, forward strand.
AAGAAATTACGGAACTAACCTGACTTTCAATCAAATCATTGATTTCAGATCTCAACTGATCGATCTTATCATCTATTTCGGGCCTCAACTGATCGATCTTACCATCTATTTCGGGCCTCAACTGCTCGATCTTACCATCAATCTCAGGTCTCAACTGCTCGATCTTATCATCAATCTCAGGTCTCAACTGCTCGATCTTACCATCAATCTCGGGTCTCAATTGCTCGATCTTATCATCAATCTCGGGTCTCAACTGCTCGATCTTATCATCAATCTCAGGTCTCAATTGCTCTATCTCATTACCTATAACATTTTCAAAAGCATTGATTTTCTCATTGACATTGTTGAGATAACGGGCAGTGCTTCCGTTGAATTCGGTCTGTTTCCAGATAATGGGATCGACATATCTTCTCACCTCACCATGAACAAGCTCTCGCCCTTTAACCAGAGGCTTCCCTACAACAGGCCGATGTGAACTGATGAAATAACTGTTGTTCTGGATATCCCAGTTTGCATTGATGTATTCAAGGTCTCGCTGAACATTTGTGCTACATTCAGGGCTATTCCCGGCAGGACCCATTTCTATCCCGTCTTGTGGATAAACACCAGCTTCCTTTCTCATGCGGATATTGTCTTTGATCTTTTTCATGATCTCTTCAACATCAATCTCATCATCGTGAATTTCAAATGTGTCCATTATCTCACTTCCATCATATCTTCCATTGACAGGGAATCTCAATAAGTCCTGCATCCATACTTGTCGGGATCACATCAAATGCATATTGCCTGTCATGCCAATCATACGTTTTTTGATCATGGGTATGTATTGCAACTGTCAGGAGGAACTGACCCGTAAGCATCGGGATCTTCTCAACCTCAAGATCGATATACCCCTCGCCATCTACATGATCGATTGATACTTTTCTTAACTCTGTGTTTGTACCGAACAAATGTTCCCCATTCTCTGAATAAAGTGAAATACCAAATACCGGATCCAGTACCTTCTTATGGGCATTATAAAATATTCTGATCACCATCGGATCAGACGAATTAAACCTGTTAGATGCATTCCCGAATTTGTCGTAAAACTTAACATCGGTAATCTCCACCTTCTTATTACTCTGGTGTGTACTTTCTTCGGAATTCTCTTCTGCAGGGGATGTATCTGCTTCTGTATCACTGCTAGACATGTTAGAAGCGTCTTCCCCATATACATACTGGTCTATCACTTTCTCAGTATCATCAAGAGCCACCTGTTCTCCGTGGTTGAGAAGCAATGTCCGGTCACAGAACCTGCGCACAGAACCCAGGTCATGGGAGACAAATACAATTGTAACTCCTTTTTCCCTGTACTGTTTTAGTACCTCCAGGCATTTCTGCTGGAATTCCATATCCCCTACAGCCAGGACCTCATCGAGCAGGAGGATCTCCGGGTCGTTCTGTATAGCGGTTGAGAAAGCCAGTCTTACCTGCATACCCGAGGAAAAATTCTTCAATTTCGTATCCCTGAATCTTTCAAGTCCTGCAAAATCCAGAACATCATCCAGTTTGCTCTCGATCTCTTTTTTTGGCATCCCCATAATTGTGGCATAGATCTTCACGTTCTCTGCCGCTGTAAGTTCAGGCTGGAAACCCACCCCCAACTCCAGGAAAGGTGTGACCTTTCTATTGACATTCACCTTCCCTCTGGTAGAATCCAGGATTTGGGCTATTAGTTTTAACAGAGTGCTTTTACCACTTCCATTTTCACCAATAATACCGATTGCTTCTCCGTCCTCAACTGTGAAATTGATATCCTTCAGCGCCTGAAATGTCTCATAGGGTGCAGGCTTGAAAACACCGGTCAATGCTTCGAATAAAGTGTTTCTTTTTTCATGGGGAATGCGAAATGATTTGTATAAATGTTCAACTTCAATTGCCGGCATTAAATCTCCTCTGCAAATCTTGGTTCCAGTCTATTAAAGATAGCATAACCCATAATGAGGAAAATTACTGATGAAATCAGCATGAATGTCAGATTCCCGACTGTAGCAGGCGATGAATATATGATGGTATGACGGGCTGATATTATCATTATTGCAACCGGGTTCAACAATACTATTTTCTGCAGGTATGCCGGGAATATATCTATAGTATAAAGGATAGGTGTCGCAAAAAATCCTGCCTGCAAAATGACCTGCCAGATGAACTGTACGTCCCTGTAGAAAACATTCAGTGCAGCAAGTGCCAGGGTCAGACCCAGAGATATAAAAAAGAGGAAAATCAGGATAAATGGTACATAAATTAAATTGGTAGATATCGGAACCCTGAAGATAGCCATAAATGAAATGAATATAAGGGATTCAAATATGCTCATTAGAAGGGCTGTTATACAGGAAGAAATTACAAAGATGTCTCTGGGAAAGTAGATCTTCTTAATCATATCCGCTTTCCCGACGATGGAATTCATCCCAATACTTGTCGCCCTGCTCAAAAAGTTCCAGAGAATTATACCAAGAAGCAGGAAAAGCTGGAAATACTCCACCTGCACCCTCATTAGATTGGAAAATACTACGTATAGAACTGTAAGCATCAGCATGGGTTCCAGAAGGGACCAGAAATATCCCAAAATTGAATTCTTGTATCTGAGCTTGAATTCGCTCCATGCCAGCTGCCAGATAAGTTCCCTGTAAGCGTAAAGATTATTCAGGTGCTTGAAGACCATTATTAATCACATTTTTAATCTGTTTTTCAAAGATTGATACATCGAACATTTTTGAACGCTCAATGCATGCATCCCGGTACATATCAGGTTCCTTCGATATGAGTTGTACAGCCTCTTTGATACTTCTATAATTTGCATCAACCAGTAGACCTGTATCCTCCGTTACCGTCTCCATAAAGCCTCCCTCATTTACTGCAACAACCGGCTTTCCACTTGCCATTGCTTCTACAGGGGTTAGTCCAAAATCTTCATCAATGGCAGTGCAAATGAAACCTCTGCATCTGGAATAGAGATCTCTAAGTTCATCATCCTTAATTTCCCCAATTATTTTAATATTTTCGGGAAGGTCATTATACAGGGTTCTGGCATAGCTTTCCGCATGATCCCCTTTTGCATACCCGCCTACAATTACAAGTTTTTCATCAGGCATTTTCCTAAAAGCCTCTATTTGTAAATCAATTCTTTTTTCAGGATACAATCTATTCACAGAAAGCCAGAAATCGCCATATTCCTCACACCTGAACATAGAAACATCAATTGGAGGATAAATTATCTCGGAATCTCTTTTATGATATTTCTTAATTCGCCTCTGGACATTCCCTGATATAGTAACTATATTGTCAATATCTTTCACAGAATGTTGATCCAGATGCCGGTGGCCATACACCCAGGCTCTGAATAATTGTCTTTTTACAAAATTCTGTCTTTGCAAAAAATTGTCATATAGATCGTAAAAGGCCCTGACAGGAGTATAGCAATACCACATATTCGGATGGTGCGTATGAGCTGCATAATGGCTCCAGTTACCGGTGAAAATCGAAAAATCATATTCTTCAGAAAAATCACTGAAATAGAATTTCCTGGTTGCAGATATCTGCTTTAATGGAGGGATTTTTCTGGTACTTCCCAGGGAGATTACATTCCCCTTTAAACCCAGTTTATCCACCGCGTCGGTGTCTGTAGTAATTACATCTGCATCAAATAAATCAGAGATAGTGGAAACAACCTTTTCCCCGCCTCCAATAGCTCCGAAATAATCATGAAATATTGCTATCTTCATGCTCTCTTCTTCTCATCCAGAAAATAGTTAAGTTGGTCTCTTATGATATCTTCAACACTGTATGTAGCCTTAAATCCAAGTTCCTGCACCTTTGTCGTATCAGCAAAGAGAATTGGAACTTCAGAAGGTCTGAATCTTTCCGGATTAAATTCAATAGGGACCCTCTTCTCACCGCAGTGAGCAATTATCCCTTTATCCTCAAGTAAGAATTCCAGTGAACCCTCAAGAAGCATTTTATCAACGTTGGTTTTCTCAAAGGCTACACCATAAAATTCAGAGTAATCCCGATCAATTGGATTATCAATAACTTTATTGTTATTCATACTTTCAATTCTGTCAACAGGCATACCTGCATTTTCAAGACTCAGGAGGATATAGGACAGCACAGATGTTGTGCGCATGGATCCCAGATTGTACACATCCCCATACTGGCCCTTGTCAGCAAGTACACAATAACCATTAATTATATCCATCACATGAGACCAATCACGAAATGCATTGACATTTCCGATGGTTATTTTGTCCAGATTTCCGGATTTTAATTCCGCTACCTGGTTTGTCACAACTGATGTAACAAACATGATACCCCTGCCTGCTCCTTCATGATTGAATGCTCTTGATACGACAGTGTTAAGACCATATGTATAATGATAATTCCTCATCAGATAATCACCATATACCTTGCTGACAGCATAGGGAGACATTGGACGAAGGGGGTTTGTTTCTTTTATGGGGACTTCAGGGATCTCAGGTTCCGGGAATATTTTGCCATATTTTTCTTTCATAAGGCTGTAATGTTCTTCTGAATTAAACACAAGGCCGTATTCCTCGGAGGATCCTGCAAAGACAATAGTAGGATTTACTCCTTTAATTCGCACTGCCTCTAATAAATTATGTGTACCAAGTGAATTAATCTGAGATGTTTCAATGGGGTGTGAAAATGATCGGGGTACAAAGGATTGAGCTGCCAGATGGAAGATCACATCCGGTTGTGAAACATCCAGAGCATGAGCTAATCCCGTGATATCCTCAAGGTTTCCTTCAACAAAATTAATTCCATTCTGGATATTTTTGTAGCTTATATTTTTTGGAATTGTACCGTCTGCTTTTCTTCTGATAAGCCCGTATACATTTGCCTCCTAATCAATAAGATACCGGGCCAGGTAAGAGCCCACAAAACCACTTACACCTGTAATCAACACATTCCGATTTTTCCATTTCATGAATTTTCTCCTTTAATATTTATGACCTCAATCCATTGATGATTCACTCAATTATTACCTTTTGATTGGGAACACATTACACACAATTGAATATTTTTTGTTATATAAATATATACTATTGGTTTCATAATCTCTCTTTAAACAGTACATTCACAGCCACCCACATTTATGCGAGAGAAATCCTGCACCATCATAATATTATTGTTTTTAGATCTGCATCCACTATTCAGATATACATACCTACATCAGGGAAGATAGAGAATGAAATTTTAGATATTAAAAGATTGTTATATATTATTTAGATGACCTGGAAATATATTTATATGTGCAGATCTATAATCAGCCAGAATGCTATTGGGCTGAGCCTATGATCGATCGCAACCAAATTATACACAGCAAACTAACACTTTTATTTCTGGTACTGGCATCCTTTGCCATCAGAGCAATTTCCTCGTTGACAGTTTTTGCAGATGGAAAGGTAACCTTTACCGGGATGGATCCTTTTTACCACATGAGACGAATTATATACACTACTCTGAACTTTCCCTCTACTTTAACCTTTGATTCATATCTTAATTACCCATATGGTTTTGATATAGGCTGGCCTCCCCTTTATGATCAGGCAGCTGCGTTGTTTGCTATGGTACTTGGTTTCGGGAACCCGGACATCCATACTATCGAGGTCGCAGGTGCTATTTTTCCCGCCCTGCTGGGAGCATTGACCATCATACCCATCTATATTATTGCCTCCAGCCTCTTTGATAAAAGGACAGCCCTCTTAAGTGCGGCTGTAATTTCCCTTATACCGGCGCACCTGGCAGTCTCAAGAGTTGGGGCTACCGATCATCACGTGGCCGAAATCCTGCTCTCTACAACCGCATATGCCCTTTTCATGCTCTCCCTGAAGTACGGAAAGGATGCAAATCTTTCATTCTCCAGCATCAAAAAAATAGGTTCACAGAGGTCAATTGCAAAACCACTGGTTTTTGCAGGGGCCGCAGGCATCGTCCTGGCTCTTTCTGTATTCACATGGCTGGGATCGCCCATATTTATCGGCCTGATTGTACTGTATGCGCTGGTCCAGTTCATGCTAGATCTACGGCAGAAGGTATCCTCCGAATATCTTGTGATCAATACACTCACCACCTACCTGGTGACCCTTATTGTTATCACACCTTTCATCTCCACCCTGATCCGCCCGGGTTACGAATTCAGCGGAATGTTCCTTTCCTGGTTCCACGTACTGTATGTGGCGGTCCTATTGGCATCCATAATTGTACTTGGAGCAATCTCCTGGATTATCGGCTCAAAGGGTCTGAAATGGTGGTACTATCCTGTGGTTGTCATAATGGTGGCCGGTACCGGAACAGCGGCTCTTTCATTCATCTCACCGGAGTTATATCAAAGCCTGACTTCAGGCCTTCTCTATCTTTTAGGATGGGGAGAAGTCCTCGGAATGATCACCGAAGCACAGCCGCTCATCTATGACGATGGTTTTACATTAACCCCTCTCTGGCATACCTTCGTCATATTCAGCATAACTGCAGTAATTGGTTTTAGCCTTATCCTCAGAAATGCAATCAAAGATAAATATCCCCCGGAAATGGTATTCTTCATAATCTGGTCCTTTATTGTAACAATACTTGCATTATCCCAGACAAGGTTTACATATCTGCTCTCCATAAACATCGCAATATTAACAGGATACTTTATAATTGCAGTCTTTGATCTTTTTAAGGATGACTCAGACAAGGACAAAAAGAAAAAGAAAAAACGGTCAAAAAACACATCATCTAATATTTCTTTCTGGCAAATTGGGTATGGCACATGCATTTCAATAATATTTATTTTAGTTGTAGGCTTGCTATTCTTTGGACCTACTATCAGTATCCTGACAAACCCCGGGGTTCCACCATCTGACTGGGAGGAATCCCTTGACTGGCTGGAATCCAACAGCCCAAAAACATCATATTATCTGGACCCTGTAGAAAAACCTGAATACGGGGTCTTAAGCTGGTGGGACTATGGGAACTGGATTCTCTATATGGCAGAAAGACCGCCTGTTGCCAATAATTTCCAGACAGGACTGAAAGATTCAGCCAGATTTTTTGCAAGTTCAAATGAATCGGAATGCGTATCAATATTGAAGAAAAGAAATGTAAGATATGTAATCACTGACACTTCAATGGTTGCAGAAAAGTTCACACATATAATGAATATTGCAACAGGTAATTCTTTTACTAATAATGAATTCGAAAGATTTTACATGAGTGAGCAATTCATGGATACGAACCTGGCAAAATTACATATTTCAGACACCGCACAAATTAGCAATCTCCGGCTGATATATGAATCCAACAGTACTTCTCAGAGTATGCATCTTGGATCCAGAATCGATAACTATGAAAACATCAGTAACATCAAAATTTTTGAATATGTACCCGGCGCCACAGTTGAAGGGTTTGCCAGACCTGACAGGGAAGTCCATGCAAAAACAAATGTAACCCTGAGTAATGGACGCATTTTTGAATACTGGAATACAGCTACCACAAATGAATCTGGATGGTATGAGTTAACCCTCCCATATTCAACAACAGGCACACCATACAATGCTAAAGTAGAAAACTATAGTATCACAGCAGATGCAAACACAAGTATGATTAAAGAAGTAGAGGTTACTGAAGAAGATGTAATTTCAGGAAACCGGCTGAGAAATGATTTATTATAATGCCCACAGGCGTCCTGAACCAAGACCTGTAGCCAGATAATTGCATAAAATCCCCTAAACCTGCCATTACCTGTTCAAGGATAATTTATGAAGAGAAGGAATATAAAACAGCTAAATTTAGGCTCTGTAAAGGGCCTTTCCCTTTATTCTTGTTGACATATTATTATTTATTACATTGATTTTTTGCTAATGTAATTTTGGTCATAAAAACACAAAGGTCATGAATGTGTTTTGTTTCAGATTGAAAATTTGGAACTCCCATTAAATCTGTGAATTAATGCGATGATGGTGACGGCGTTTTGTTTCAATTTGCATCAAATGAGGATGTTAAAAAGAAAAAAGGTGGTGGACTGAGGGCGGAAGCTATCTAAAAATAAGCAGATATTTCAGAATAATTGTCCGGGAAACAGGCTAGTAGAGTGATAATAAGAACAAATTTTATAGAAGTTCTGGAAGAGGAACGTTGATCAGAATCCTCTATAGATTGTTTGGCATCGGCCACATAAGGATTTTGTCCTGCAAAACCACTGTATTTCTAGTATTTAGAATGGGCTTGCTTCCAGTTTTAGAAATCTCTGAAATGAATATCTTTATTAGATATCTTTTCATAATTCATTTTTATGGAATTGGCTATACTTAATGATATTATCATTGTTTTTGGAATATCTATTTTTGTGCTTTATATATGTAACAAACTTCATATTTCTATTATAGTCGGGTTTCTGGTAACTGGTATTCTGGTGGGTCCTGATGGGCTGGGATTCATAAATAATCCTGATGATATCAATATCCTTTCTGAGATAGGCATTATTCTTTTGCTGTTTACCATCGGAATGGAATTATCTTTAAAAGAACTCTGGAATATGAAGCGTTCTGTGATACTTGGAGGAGGACTTCAGGTTCTTTTTACAACCCTTGGAACTCTTTTTGCAGCTACATATCTTGGTTTTGGTTTCAGTGAATCCCTTTTCCTGGGCTTTTTGATATCTCTAAGCAGTACAGCAATTGTGCTCAAGACACTCCAAAAAAGAGCCGAATTGCATAGCTTGCACGGTCGCACAATCCTTTCTATATTATTGTTCCAGGATGTCATTGTAGTGGCAATGATTGTGGCAACTCCGTTTTTGGCAGGGGTTGGTGGAAATGATGCAAACTCAATTATTATGATTCTTCTGAAATCTCTGGCAATTATTATATTCATTATGTTTTTTGCCAGATGGCTGATCCCCCATATCCTACATCACATTATCAAAACCCGTAATCCTGAAATGTTCTTACTGTCTGTGATTGTCATATGTCTATCTATTGCCATGCTTACTTACAGGGCGGGACTGTCCCTGGCATTGGGGGCTTTCCTTGCAGGCCTTGTGATATCTGAATCTGAATACAGTCATCAGGCACTGAACAATATTCTGCCCTTTAAGGATGTTTTTTTGAGTATTTTTTTCGTATCAATAGGAATGCTGCTTAATGTACAATTTTTCCTGGAAAACTCCTTACTTATATTACTTGTAACTATTGGGGTTATGTTATTCAAGGGAATTGTCAGTGGTTTTGTTTCTATTGTTCTGGGATATCCCCTTCGCAATTCCATTCTAACCGGTATGGCACTTGCTCAGGTGGGTGAATTCTCTTTCGTCCTTTCAAATTTCGGGGTTGAGTATGGTCTCCTGGACAACTACCTATACCAAATGTTTCTGGATATTTCCATTCTCACAATGGCAGCTACTTCCTTTTCCATTTCCTATTCTCCTTCTGTGGCTGCCAATATTCTCAAACTACCTATACCACATCAGCTCAAGTACGGTTTTGCCCGTAAAGATGTCACAAAGATGTACGATAAAAAGGAAAAAATGTCTTCCCATCTTATCATCGTAGGTTTTGGTTTTAATGGTAAAACAGTGGCAAAAGCTGCAAAGGCAGCGGGTATTCCTTATCTGGTTATTGAAACCAATCCAGAAAGTGTAAGAGAAGGTATTTCAAAAGGAGAAAATATTTTTTATGGGGATGCGACCCAGGAAGGTGTACTCGAAAAGGCTGATATTGATTCGGCAAAAATAATGATTGTTGGTATCTCCGATGCAACGGCAACCCGCAGAGTAATCTGGCTTGCAAGGAAAATGAACCCCAACATTCATATCATTGCACGAACACGTTATTTACAGGAGATGGGTCCACTCTATGAACAGGGGGCTAATGAGGTTATACCGGAAGAATTTGAAACTTCTGTGGAAATATTTGTCCGCCTGCTCAGACGTTACCTTGTTCCGGAGGACCAGATAAAAAAATTTATAGAAGATGTCAGAGCTGATGGATATGACATGTTTCGCAGTATTTCGCATAACCCCTTAAGTTATGAGAAAATGCAGTTTGACATCCCGGATGTGAATATAGTCTCTCTCCGTGTGCCACAGAGGGCTGATGTGGTAGGGATGACCCTTGAAGACCTTTCCCTCAGACAACGATTCGGAATTACAGTCCTGGCAATTAGGAGAGGGGTGGAAATTATCACAAATCCCGGAGGGGATATACGTATTCTGGAAGGGGATATTCTTGTGTTACTGGGAAGTCATGAAGATATGAAAGAAATAGGAGACTTTTTCACGGATCTAAGTGAAAAAAACACAAAAGATACTGAGGAATAATATGGAGCGGGAAGTAGGGCCTATTCTTGAGAAAATTAACCGTAAAGAAGCAACAGTTCTCACCTCTCAGGAAGTTTGTGATATAATTGATGCAGGGGATGATGTTGGTTTTGGGGATGTTGATGTGGTGACTGCTGCCACCAGAGCGATAATGAGTGGAACTTATGCAGTCCTCTCATTTCCGGTAAAAACCGGGGAAAAATTCACCCGCGCATCAGCTGTAACCATAAATGGAGTGGATTCCCATGTGGGTCCATGTCCCAATGAAAGGCTGGGTATCCTGGACTTGATGGTTTTTGGTACTGCACACAGCCATGATAGGGAAAATTACGGAGGAGGCCACCTTTTCCGGGATATTGTGGAAGGTAATCCTGTGGATGTCGATGTAGTTACCGATGAAGGGAAGAAATATTCAGATACAGTATCCATTGAAGATATGCCATACGCCCGGCTGTTTGCAACGCGTCATGCATTTAAGAATTACAGTGCCTTTGTGAATTTTTCTCCGTCTACTGTTTCCACTATTTTCCATGCAACCACTTTTGCACCAGATGCCACCGAAGCCACCCTGTCGGGGTGTGGGCAAATAAACCCTGTAAAGAACGACCCACAGCTCCATGGTATCGGCGTGGGAAGTCGCATTCTTCTCAATGGTGCGGAAGGTTTCATCCTGGGTTCAGGAACGCGTAGCAGCCCGGAAAAACCCAATCTGATAGCAACTGCGGATATGCATTCCATGGAGGCTGATTATATGGGAGGTTTTGCTACGTCTGCAGGTCCGGAATGCATTGTTTCCTGGGCAGTTGCAGTGCCTGTAGTTGATGATTCAGTATTCGATGCTATAAGGCAAACAGATGGTAAAATCCCGCTTCCTGTGATGGATGCTGATCGCAGGGTAAAGGTTGCAATAACAAGTTATGCAGATGCATGGAAAGATGTAGATCTTGAGGTAGCTTTCAATCCCGGCAAATGTCGTGGATGTGATGTATGTGAACCCATGAAAAAATGTCCTATGGAATCAATCTATTTCAACGGGGACAAAGTAGTACTGAACAGGCACACATGCTTTAACTGCGGTCTCTGCTCCACTCTATGTAGCGATGTTTTCAGGGCAGACCTGGGCAGTCTTAAATTCGATTATGAAGGGAAAAATATGGATGTCCCTATTGTTGTGCGCCAGTCAGATCGCAAACGTGCACTCATAATGGCTGAAAAATTAAGGGACAGTATAAAGGACGGTACATTCATCTTGAATGGGATGGTGGAGAGGATATCTCCATAAACCGCTTAATTATATCTGCAGGACAGAGGTGGATAACAGGCACCTTCTTGTTGCCGGGTTCGGTCTTTACTACCAGGACACCACTATCCATTGTATCCAGTTTCTCTTTAAGGTCTGACTTATCGGACACCATGGCAACATTTTGTACGCCGGCTCCCAAAGCAACTTCTTTGAGGTCTGTCAATCCTGCTGTCGCAGTTATTTGATTGCCCGTAGAGCCATATGCACCGTTATCGATGATTACAAGGAGATAATTATCCGGATGCTGGTTGGCTATTGTTGCCAGGCTTCCCATATTCATCAGGACCGACCCATCACCATCAATTGCGAGAACTTTCCTGTCCGGTCTTGCCAGGGCCAGCCCAAGCCCGATGGAAGAAGAAAGGCCCATTGAACCAAGCATGTAGAAATTTGCCTTTCTGTCACATATTTCGTATAATTCTTTTGAGGGGAATCCGATATTTGCAATGATCAGAGTATCTTTATCTCCCTCTTTTTCAGCAAGAATCTCAAGTGCACCGTAGCGTATCATGATTCCCTCCAGAAACCTATACTCAATAGGATAGCTGCTTGCTTTCCTTCTTCAAATGCTTTTTTAGTGGCTTTTTCGATGGTTTTTTTGGCCTGTACAAGATGTGGTTTGTATGCAGGTATATCCAGGACTTCGAGTAGGTGAGGTGTTTTTTCACCCATTGGTACCTGGGCGCAGATGGGCTCTCCTTCAATTCCCCTGTGACTTATAATTATCAGTAAAGGGATGTTGTATAGGCGATTGAGAGATGCCAGGGCATTGATGGAATTTCCCATTCCGGAATTTTGCATCATTATGGCCGGTTTTTTCCCTCCCATATAGGCCCCGGCGCAGATTCCTATGCCTTCCTCCTCCCGGGTGGCGGGAACGTGGATTATGTCCGGATCACTGTCGACCATGGGAATGAGTTTCTGGAGGTTGGCACACGGTACGCTGACAACAAAATCAATACCTGATTCCTTTATACCCTTGAATACTTCCTCGGACGGGTCCATGTAGCCCCATTCCTTTATTCGAATTTGTCTTCAGCTTTTTGTATGATTTTAGCGGGCGCTTCACTGTCTTCAGGGGATACTACGAGATCAGGCTCAAGCCTGATTGTGGCAAGTTCTTTTAAAGCTCTTTTAACTCCTCCGCCGGTGATATTGAGCATTATGAGTTCTGATCTTGATACCTTTGTATTCCTGACAGCTTTTATCAGTGCGGCTGTGGCCACAGCTGCTGAGTACATAATGTCGATACCTTCAAGTTCTTCAAATAGCAACCTGGCTTCTTCGGCCTCTTCATTGGTAATCCCGTAAAGGTCCCCTCCTGTGGCTTCAAGGGCATCTCTCACTCCCCCGCCCACCGCATACGGAGGTTTGCGGTTAAACAACACGGTGTCGTACATTCCTTCTGGACATTTCGGATCCACAGCAACCCCCTCATGTAACTGTATCAATGGAGCACAGGGGAAGTTCTGGGCAAGATGTAACTGTGGCAATTTATCTCCATATCTGCCGTCCTTTTTCAGGCGCATAGCTGCTTCCCAGGCAGCAATCCCGCCGGTTCCACTGCCCACTGCCTGGAAATAGTGGTCCGGCAGATGTTTCATGGTCAGTGTTGCATCCAGCATTACTGTTCCCATGCCATCACGGCGTGCTACGTTCCTGGCACCGCCTTCCGGCATGAATTTTTCCCTATCGGTGATTTGTGCGGCAATGGAGATAGCGTCATAATAATCCCCTTTTACCACTGCAACACAGATGGAAGATGTGGATTTTGCAGGAATCCAGAGTTTTTCCAAGGCATTTTCAGGTACTACCAGAAGCAGAGGAAGTCCGGTAATAGAAGATACATGTGCAAAGGCCCGGGCAGTGTTGCCAGCGGAGGCAACTACCAGTATCCTTTCTTTTTTCTGCTCGCTTACCCTCTGCATAGTGGGATATGCTTCCAGGTCCTTGAAACTGCAGGTTCTCATATAGGCTTCTTTTTCAGGCCAGTAACCGTTAAAGCTTATGAAAAGGTTCTCAAGGCCGAGTTTATCAGCAAGTTTCTCACTTTTGTAGGTTCTTGTTTTGCTGCTACCTTTTTTGATTACGCCTTCCACAGGCAACCAATTGTAGAATTTCCATATTCCGGGAAGGTCACAGGATTCGAACTGCTTTTTTGAATATTCAGTTCTTAAAAGGGAGCCATCAAGGGGGCATAGCATGTCATATTTGCCATAAGTTTTGCCACATTTTGGGCAGATGAGTCTGTATTTGTCCATATAATGGAGTTTGCTGGTGGTCTTATATATCTTATCCTTTCAGCCAGCACGAATTTCTTTTAAGGAAAAAAGAAAGGGATTCTTTTGGTAAAACATCCCCTATGTACTTTCAATGGTTATTCACAAATATGCCGACTATTTCGAATTCATTGAATACGTCTTCCTCATGAGGCGCCTCTTCCATTTCTTCTGTAAGGTCGATACCACCTTCATGCATGCCCTGATGATCCCCGGCCATCCATAACTCACTGTTTGTTACATCATAGACCTTGCCATTATAGGCAACATAGATTTCATCCCTGTCTTTCCCATTGTATTTGGCCAGACCATCCGGTGTAAATTCTCTCATGAAATCTCACTACCCCCTTTATTGAGGTTAGTCTTCTACTTCCATTGCATTAATTATATCGTTGACCGATAGCTCCCCCTTTGCAGCTCTTTTGATCATAGGGTAAATGTAGCTGCAATCATCCATTGCACTCCAGCGTTTTTCACCGACACGGTGAATAATTTCATCCAGGATTTTCTCACATTTCTTGCAGTATTCACTGTCTGCTTCTGCTCCGCAAATAGCACAACTCATAAAACTCCTCCATAATTCCAATTGGTTTTAAAGTTAAAGAGGTTTGTGGAGATTTATATCTGGAAAGTTTACAAACCAATTTTAACATTTAGGATTTGATTTACCGGACTGGCAGTCGGAAAGTAACTCAATGCCCTTGTCTGTCAGCCTGTATTCATCATTTTCAATCCTGACCAGTTCCCCGTTGAGCAGGAAATCGATGTGGTATTTCAGTACAGAAGGCTCTTCGTCGATATTTGCGGATAGTTCTTCTTTGTTGATCCCAAAAGCTCCTATTGTTTTGACTATTTCCCTTCTTAATGGATGGGATGCAGCCTTATTCAACATGTCATGCTCTTTTTTGACAGATTCACCTTTTGATGGTTTCTGCATAATCACATCGTCGAGTTCATCATAGTCATCTTCCATTGTTTTAACCTCTGATTATTCGCAGATGTTTATAACGATTAATCATTTATATTCTTGTTGGCTGTGTTATTGCTACTTATTTTATTAACTATAGCATCTGATAATATGTATAAAATTAAATTACATTTTTAGTAATACAAAAATATATGTATTTATGTTTAAGTGTTACAAATCAGTTAATTATTAATATTAGTTTCATTATTTTATCCAAATAGTATGAATAACAACGATCTAAAAACAGAAATTACATCCAAATGGGATATGGCTGCATCTACTTATGATGACCAGCATGGTCATTTTATAAAAACAGAGGAAGAACGTGAAGCATGGAAACAGGCATTCATAAAAGTACTACCAGAAAAAGAATCCCTGAAGGTACTGGATGTCGGTTGTGGTACTGGGGACCTTTGCTTTTTGATTGCTGAAATGGGACATAATGTAACTGGTATCGACCTATCTCAGAATATGTTAGAAAGAGCTCGTTCAAAGGCCCGAGTGAAAAAATTTGAAATATCCTTTGAAACAGGTGATGCGGAAAATCCTCCCTTCAATGATGATACATTTGATGTTGTCTTTAATCGTCATCTCTTGTGGACCCTACCTAACCCGGATACCGCCCTTTCAAATTGGAAACGTGTTCTAGGTAAGGATGGGAAAGTATTCGTAATTGATGGAATCTGGAATGATGGTTCTATCAATACAAGAATTCGTAATTTCACAAGTGATATACTGACCCTTTTGGTGGAAAAAAGAAATCCTTGGTCTGGTTTCTATTCCGGCAGATTACAATCTCAACTGCCAAATATGGGAGGTACTCCTCTTAAAAGGGCACATGGTTACAT
Source organism: Methanohalophilus sp. WG1-DM (assembly GCF_004104135.1). NCBI lineage: Archaea > Methanobacteriati > Methanobacteriota > Methanomicrobia > Methanosarcinales > Methanosarcinaceae > Methanohalophilus > Methanohalophilus sp. WG1-DM. The sequence continues at coordinate 61,482 of NZ_RRBA01000002.1, forward strand.
GGAAAAAGCTGGTTTTAAAGACATAGATCATCTGGATCTGGGATATATTAGGCGGGTACAGAAAAAATACATGCCTTTCAGGAAGCGACTTCGCTACAATTATGCATATTATTTACTTTACGGCAAGAAATGAACAGGTGAAAAAAATGAAAAATAAAATTCTTTCAATTTTGTTAGTAATGTCGATACTTGCTGTTCCGGTCCTGATGTCAGGATGTACAGACAGTAGCCAGTCTATAGATAGTGATAACAATAATACAGGCGAATCTTCTTCAGAACAGACTCTTGTATTGGGGGAGATGTGGGATATTGAAAATATTGATCCTGCATCTGCAGGTACTGTAATCTGCGAAAAAGCGGCTGTAACTGAAACTCTCGTAGCAGCAAATCCTGATTTTTCATTGGAACCGGGACTTGCTATTACATGGAAGCAGGTAGACAATTTGACATGGAGATTTGATCTCAGGCAAGATGTTAAGTTCCATGACGGATCAATGATGACTGCTGAAGATGTGAAATTTTCTCTGGAAAGGACAATGAATGAGAATCCAAGGGTAAAATCTATGTCAGCAATTGATTCAATAAAGGTAATCGACGATCATACTCTTGAAATAAAAACAACAGAGACAAATCCGATCCTTGCTGGTGTTATGCACTATCCTGATACTTCCATAATCAGTGAGAGTTCCCTGGATGAGAATGGTAATTTTGTCAAACCTGTAGGAACCGGTCCTTATTCTTTTGAATCTTTCAATGAACAAACACGTGTACTTACAGTTGTAAAGAATAAAAATTGGTGGGGGGGCTCCGTGGGTCTTGATAAAATGGTGCTAAAAGGTATGCCCGATCCAAATACAAGAGCTATGGCAATCGAAAATGGGGAACTTGATTTCACTGTTGATGTACCCTATAGTGAAACTGATCGCATTGATGCTATTGAGGGTATAAATGTGGAAAAATATTCCACACCCCGTGTTTACACGATGGATACAAATCTTGAAGATGAGGCTTTGTCTGATGAAAGGGTTAGAAAAGCCATATCATATGCGATAAACAGGGATGATATTGTAGAACATGTCCTTTATAATGTAGGCTCGCCTGCAGCCGGTCCGTTCCTTCCTTCGATGACTTGGGCTAACAAAGATTTAAAACCCTACGAACAGGATATTGACAAGGCCGAAGAATTACTTTCTCAGGCTGGATGGACTGATACTGATGGTGATGGTATCCGTGATAAGGATGGTAAATCCCTTGAGTTTGAACTTTTAACATATGCTGCAAGGCCTGGTCTTCCTCCAATGTCCGAAACAATCGCTGCCCAGCTTAAAGATATTGGAATATCTGTTTCTCCTCAAGTGCTCGAGTGGGGTGCAATATCTGATAAGAGGGAAAGTGGCAACTGGGATCTTGTTCTGGCAGCCTATAACATCGCCATGGTGCCGGATCCTTTCTATGTTTTGAACAACTGGTACACCACTGACGGTCCTGACAACACGCCGGGCTATTCAAATGCAGAAGTCGATTCTTTGGTTGAGGAAGCAAAATACATACGAGACCTTGACAAAAGATATGAGAAATTCAATCAAGTTGAGGAAATTGTGTATGAAGAACAGCCAAAAATCCTGATTGCCTACTATGGTTGTGCTATAGTTAAAAAGGATTCTGTCAAAAATTATGTCTTCGATCCTACTGCCCATGATTACAGGGTCAATGCTGGCATGTACATAGAAAAGTGAAAGTCTTCCCTTGGAGAAGTTTAAAGTTTCTCCCTTCTTTTTTTATACACATTGGATGTTAAAAAATGTACAGGTATATTTTTAAAAGAATGATCTTTACGGCAATCACTCTTTTTGCAGTTTTTGCATTGACATTCTTCTTGATGAATGTGATTCCTGGTGGGACATCTGAGATGATTTTGAAACATACTTTCATCGGGCTTGAAGAATCGGCCACTCAGGAACAAATGGTGCAGGTTTCGGCTAGATACAATCTTAATGACCCCCTATATATCCAGTTTATTGACTGGTTAAAGAGAGGAATTTTTGAAGGTGATTTGGGTATGTCATTTGTTTACCATAAACCTGTCCTGGACCTCTTGTTACTAAGGCTTCCTGCAACCATTATTCTTGCATTATCGAGTATGTTCATTGCTGTTGTAGGTGGGGTTTCACTTGGGATATATGCTGCACTCAAGGAAAACAAGACTGCAGACCATCTACTGCGTTTTCTTACTCTTTTTGGTGTTTCGATGCCCGGATTCTGGGTAGCCCTTGTTTTAATTCTTATATTTTCTGTATATCTGAAAATGGTGCCTGTTGCGGGGTATGGGAGTATAGAAAATCTGGTATTACCTGCATTTGCTCTTTCAATCCACTCACTGGCTTCTATAATGAGGATAACAAGAACCAGTATGCTTGAAACTCTTGGACAGGATTACATAAAGTTTGCAACCGCAAAGGGGTTACCAGTCAACAGAATCATAAGCAGGCATGCTCTTAAAAATGCCATGCTACCTGTAGTAACAGTGCTCGGTTTTCAGATGGGGGCCATGCTTGGAGGATCGGTTATAATAGAAACGGTATTTGCATGGCCAGGTATCGGGAGTTTGCTCGTGAATTCCATATTTGCCCGTGACCTGTATGTTGTACAAGCCTGTATTATTGTAATCGTCTTTCTTTTCTTGATTGTCAATTTCATAGTCGACCTTGTGTATATCTATTTAGACCCAAGAATCAGGTACGGGTGATAGGATTGGAAATTACATGTTTGCAAAATAAAAGTTCTGTCTTTTCATTAAAAAAGGATGGTATAGCTGGAAAAATACTCAACCGGAAAGATATCACCATATCAATTTTGTTACTTGCTTTACTATTTGTGGTTGCAATTTCTTATCCACTACTGGACTTTTCTGATCCAAACACTATTGATCTTACAAACAAAAACCTTGCTCCCTCTGCAGAGAATCCTCTGGGGACTGATTATCTGGGTCGAGACATTCTCAACAGGCTAGCCGCAGGAACGACCACATCTCTTTCAATTGCAGCCGGAGTTTCAGCAATATCACTCTTTGTAGGCATATTTATTGGTTGTATTTCCGGTTATTATGGTGGTATTATTGATGAAACATTTTCCCGAATTATAGATATATTCCTATCTTTCCCTGGTATTGTTTTTGCATTAACCATAATGGGTTTTCTGGGAAGTGGTGTTATAAACTTAATTCTTGCACTATCCATAGTCCATTGGGCCAAATATGCCCGTTTGATGCGTGGGCAGGTATTGTCTATAAAGGAAAACGAATACGTTCTATCTGCAAAAATAATTGGTGCCGGTAATTTCCATATAATGCGAAAGCATCTTATTCCCAACTCTGTTGCTACTGTAATTGTTCTGGCGACCATAGACATCGGGCATGTCATTCTTTCGATTGCTGCTCTTAATTTCTTGGGGATTGGATTACCTTCAGATATACCTGAATGGGGCGCAATGTTGAGTGCAGGGAAGGAATTCATGCGCACTTCTCCTTATCAGACAATCTTTCCGGGTATGGCAATTACAATGGTCGTTATAATCTTCAGTATAATTGGTGAAGGGTTAAGGGATATTTTGGATCCTAATGATACAGGTGGTGAATATTTGTGAGTTACTTAAATGTAAGTTCTGTTTGCGTGGATTTTTTAACTGAAAATGGTTCTGTAAAAGCTGTCAATGATATTTCTTTTGAAATGAATAAAGGAGAAACTTTTGGTATTATCGGTGAAAGTGGTTCAGGAAAATCTGTTATCACACAGGCTATTCTTCGGTTACTTCCTTCAAATGCTGTTGTTAGTGGCAAGATATTTTTTGAATCTGAAGATCTATTGTCAATCGATAATAAGAAGATGAGGCAAATAAGGGGCAGAGAAATATCTTTAATTCCCCAGAATCCTGCCGGCTCCCTGAATCCCTTGCTCAAAAATAAACTACAGGTCGCCGAGGTCTTTGAAGTTATGGGGGTTAATAAAAAAGAAGGTATAAAGAGTGTATTGGGGATGCTGAAAAACCTTCTGATGAAAGAACCAGCTCACATTCTTGAAAATTATCCACATGAACTTTCAGGAGGAATGAAACAGAGGCTTCTTGCAGCAATGTGCCTTTCCTATAAACCCAGTCTTCTTGTAGCAGATGAGCCAACAAAAGGTCTTGATTCATTTTCAAAAAAAGGCACTCTAGATTTATTCAGGCATATGAAGCGGGAACATGGAAACTCTATGCTTGTAATAACTCATGACCTAGATTTTGCACTGGAAATATGTGATAGGGTTGCAGTAATGTATGCAGGACAAATCGTAGAGATTGGGGCGGTAACAAATGTATTGAAAAATCCTTCTCATCCTTATACAAAAGCCCTCTTGAATGCACTTCCGCGTAATGGTCTTATCCCCTTAAATGGACATACTCCCAGCAGGATTAATTTGCCAGAAGGATGTCTTTTTTATACGAGATGTAATCTACGCTCTGATAAATGTGGCAGCGAGAGGCCCGTCACAAAAAGTAATAAAGGAGTAATTGTTCGATGCCACCTCTACTGAGAATAAAAAATCTTGTCAAAACCTTCGAAGACAACAAGGTGCTTAATGGTATTGATATTGACGTAGAAAAAGGAGAAACTCTTGGACTTTTCGGAAACAGTGGATCTGGCAAAACTACTGTAGGCAGATGCATTGTAGGTTTGGAAAAACCTGATTCAGGAAGTATTTTTTTCAAAGGGAATGATTTACGGGCGATGAATCGTCGGGAAAAGAAAAAAGTACGTCCGCAAATCCAGATGATTTTTCAGCATCCTGAGGTTTCTCTTAATCCGAGGATGAAGGCATTTGATAGTCTTGTGGAGCCTTTGAAAATACATGGTTGGGATGACGGATATTCTCTTGAAAATAAGGTTGAAGAGCTAATAAATCTTGTAGGTTTGAGGCGGGAACATCTTGCTCGCTATCCTGCTCATCTTAGTGGAGGAGAGATACAGAGGATCGTTCTTGCACGTATTCTTTCTATAAATCCAGAATTCATTGTAGCTGATGAACCGACATCAATGTTGGATGTTTCTGTACAGGCACAGGTATTAAGGATTATGGAGAAAATTCAGCAGGAAAAAGGTGTTTCATATCTGTTGATTTCTCATGACATCGACGTCTTGAGAAAAGTATGTCATAGGATTGCCTTTCTGAAAAACGGCAGAATATCTGGAGTTGAGAATGCCTGAAAAAATGAAGGTATATCTGCTGGGATTCGAATCCGGTTTCTAAGTTTGGGAATACTGTCTGGATTATTTATCTTAAAACAGTATCCTGCAGAGCCTCATTTTCAGCGATTTCTTTTATCCTCTTGATGATTGCCTGCAGCCCGTCTGATCTTGCGGGTGAGAGATTAGATTTCAACCCAATTTTTTCAATAAAATAAAGGTCCATATCTGCAATCTCCTGAGGATGCCGATTGTTTACGACCCTGAGTAAAAGGGCCATGATCCCTTTGGTTATCATGGCATCACTATCGAGATTAAAGTTCAGTTTGCCATCTCTCTTATAACTTTGAATCCAAACTCTGGATTGGCATCCGCTGATTGAATTTTCGTCGGTCCTGGAATCTTCATCCATGGGTTCAAGTTTTTTGGCCGAAGTGATAAGGAGGTCATACCTGTCAAGCCATTCAAGGCCATCAAATTCCCTTATTATTTCATCCTGGATAGCATCTGTCACGTGTACATCATCTCTACTTTTTCAATCCCTTCAATAAGCCTGTCCACATCTTCTTTTGTATTATACAATGCAAAACTTGCTCGTACTGTGCCTTCTATTGCGAAGGATCTCATCAATGGCTGGGCACAATGATGCCCTGTTCTCACAGCTACTCCCATTTTATCCATTATCAGACCTGCATCATAATGGTGAACCTGATCCAGATTAAAGGAGATTGACCCGCACATCCGGTCAGTATTTCCGTAAACAGTCACATTATCCATCTCCAGCAGTCTGTCTCTTGCGTAAGAATAAACGTCACTCTCATGCTTTTCTATTTTATCCAGGCCTATTTTTTGCATGTAATCAATTGCTGCACCCATGCTTATTGCTCCTGCAATGTGCGGTGTGCCTGCTTCATATCTTAAAGGAGGCTCTTGGTATGTTGTTTTTTCGAGACTTACTTTATCAACCATACCTCCTCCGCCTTTTGCCGGCATGAGATCACTGAAGCGATCGCTTGTATAAAGCATTCCCACCCCGGTATCTGCATACATCTTGTGACCCGAAGCAGCCAAAAAGTCACAACCGATATTTTTTACGTCAAGGGGTAAATGCTGTATTGACTGGGCTGCATCCACCAGAACCGGGACATCATGATCCTTTGCAATTTCAGTTATCTTCTTGATATCGTTTACAGAACCAAGAACATTTGAGACATGACTTATAGCAATCAATTTTGTCTCCTTTGTGATATCTATAGAGTCCAACAGCAAATTGCAATCCTCATCCATCTGAATTGCCCTTAGTTTTGCTCCTGCCATCTGCCAGGGAACGATATTTGAGTGGTGTTCCACACCTGTTACCAGGACTTCATTTCCCTTTAAGGAAGGTTCAAGCGAACGTGCGACCTGATTTATAGCATCGGTAGTCCCGGCAGTAAATGTCACTTCACCGGGGTTGCGAGCACCTATGAAGTCACTTACCTTTTTCCTTGCTTCTTCATACTTCTCACTGGACCTTTCACTCAGGTAATGCACTCCCCTATGGATATTACTGTAATCTGTCTTATAAAAATCAGATATGGTATCAATCACAGAGTTTGGTTTCTGGGTTGTTGCTGCGTTATCAAGATAAACCAATTGTTTTCCATAGACTTCTTTATCAAGTATTGGGAAATCTTTTGCAAAACCTGTCATTGTTTCACCATTTCAACAAGGGAGAACCATTTCTTATCATCGTTAAAGATGCTTTCCACAGAAAGTCCTGCAGCATTTGCCATTTTATTGATACCGTCAACAGTATATTTATGGGAGTTCTCTGTGTGAATGGTCTCGCCTTTATTGAATACTATCTGATTTTTTAAGAAGGGGCTTGTTACTTCCAGGTCTTTCTTTGCCTTCAGGTGCATCTCGATTCGGGAATATTTTTTATTGAAGAATGCAACATGCTCAAATTCCTCCGGATCGAAATTAGTCATAAGGTGATCATTTGCAACATTCAGTATGTTCTTATTGAATTTTGCAGTAATCCCCTGGCTGTCATTATAGGCTTTTTCGATGATGTCAATATCTTTTACCATATCCACTCCCAGAAGAAGCCTGTCGTTATTATTCATGACTTTGCCAAGGTCTGTCATGAATTTCATTGCTTGTTCTTCAGTAAGATTACCGATTGTGCTTCCGAAGAAACAGAAGAACCGTCTCCTTTTTGCAGGGATTTTTTCAATATGCCCAAGGAAGTCGGCAGTAATCCCATGGATATTCATTTCAGGATACCTGTCCTGAAGATTACAGGCAGATTTCTCTATAGCTTGTTTGCATACATCAACCGGGTAATATACTATAGTCCGGCGAATCTCTTCTGGTATTTCATCAAGAAATACAGAAATCTTTGAACAGTCCCCGCTTCCAAGCTCTACAAGATCGCAGTTTTCCAATTCATGTTTCAATTTTTGAGCAGTTGACCTGAGCAATGGGACCTCGACCTTTGGAGGATAATATTCGTCCAGTTTGGTGATTGTTTCAAATAACTCAGACCCATGATGGTCGTAAAAATACATAGAAGGAAGTGTTTTTGGATTTCCCCTCAGGCAATTGATGAGCTCTTCGCGGATGGAACTTTCTCCAACTTTGGGCATAAAATCGTCTATGATCATTTTTCAGGGACCCCGGTTTCAAAAGGAAGGTTATTATTGCTCCATTCAAACCATCCGCCGTCATAGACAGCTGCTTTATTCCAGCCCATGAGCCAGGCATTAAGGAAGGCTTCACTGCCCCTCCAGCCAGTTCCACAGTAGAATGCATTGCGCTTGTCGGGGGTGACTCCGATCTTCTTCCACTTAGCTGCAACTTCCTGGTATTCACGCATGGTATGGTCCAGATTCCTGTAGTTTTCCATGTGGTAGGCATCTGTTCCACAGTCACCGAATACCGTTCCCGGAATCCTCCCCTTCTTTTCAATATAATTATAACCACTTACTTCCCCTATATATTCTCTCCAGCTTCTGACACTCACCAGGTTTTTATCAGGGGATGCGAGAATCTCTTTTGCTTCTTCAAGATCAACAGCAATTTCCGGCTTTTGCGGTATGTCAACTCCAAACGATACTTTCTCATTTTTAGAAGGAACTGTAGTTATTTCATAATCAGAATCCAGCCATGACTGAAGACCGCCATTGAGTATGCGCACATCTTTCACACCTGCATAAAGCATGATGAAAGCACATCTCATTGCACCGAGATGGCCTGCGCTGCTTCCCGGGAACGGATCATCATTATTTGGTGAAGAGAATTTTCCATAAAGTATGACTGTTGTGTCATGTGCTATGCCTGCCTCTTCCAGTGCATTCTTTAATTCCTCAGGTGAGCGGCGATTCCATGTCTCTGGAGACTCAAGGGAGTTTGTATCAATTGGGATTGCTCCGGGAATATGGCCTTCATCATAATCCGAAGGGTTCCTGTAATGAGAATGACATATCACGAATTTATTATTATTGTATTTGGGAGCATTATTTGTTGTGATCAATTGGTTAAGCCAATCCGCTGAAACCAGATGCTTATATCTTTCAAGATGCTCCATGGGCAAATCTTTTTCTGCCCATTCATAAAAATCGTTGAAAACAGTTACGTCGGAGTATCCGGCCCTTTCAAACTGTTTTGCTACTTCTTCTACTCTCTGGCTGTCATACCCATAAATTACCAGAGAATCCTCTGGCAGGATTCCTTTAACTCTGACTATCTCTATCCAGTCAATATAGTGTAGCCATTTATAGGGCAGTGACTTTGCGCCCTTTATGTGTCCGCCTCTTGCCTCTGCCCCTTCTTTCCATCCATTATAGGCGTCAATGGATCTTATATCAATTACCTTATAGTAGTCCAAGTCTTCTGCTAACTGTTTAGTTGTAATTTTCCTCATACTGTATAATTGGTTTAAATCTTTATATATTATGGGGATTCAATTTGAAAAAATCGTCTTTTACAAGATTTTCTGGTATCATCTAGGTGTATTTTATGATCTAACAATTACAAAATAATATGCGGAATTATAGGTAGGCTAGAAAACCACAACTTCTAAAAATTAATAAACTTTATATGATTCAGTTTAAAAAAATCAGTTATATTAATTATGCATCTAGCTTATCATATTGAAAAGGTGTCATGGTTAAAATTAATTGAAATCTATTTAAGATAAACTGGAAAATAAAGATATTAAATTTGAGTTTTTGCTAAAATTATATAAATAACTTTATTTTCTAATTTTTAGGTAATTAAACATCCCCTATGCTATAAATGGACTTTACACAAATTCACGATTTAATAGCTGAAAAAATCAGATTACAGCAATCTTTCCTGCCTCTGTTATCGAATACTCATCTTTTTCTTCGATATATCCCATGGCCTTAAGATCACACAATTGGTTGTATGTCATTCCCCTGGGATTTTGATATTCCAATGTTGACTGCAATGGTCTTGACCTACTTGATGGCCAACTGGATCTGTTCAAGGATCAACTACTTACATCACGATACATGATGCCATAAACGCAGCAAATTATAGCAATACGACCAATGTTTATCCTGGAACTTACACAGAAAATGTGGACGTGAGCAAAAAACTAAACATAATCTCCGAATTTGGAATCGCAAGGGAGATGAAAGAGAATGAAGAGAATGAGAAACAGAGACTAATTCTTATAAAATGTACCCCTCTGTGACACCACCACCGGCCCAACTGCTGGGTTCTGCAGCAAATGCGGCATGACATTAACTGCCAAAAGTATGGTGAACATACAGATAGTGGCGATGAGGTATTGACATTACTGATGGATACCATCAAGCATAATACTGATATGCTTATTAGAGATTTACAGGAAAACAAAAAGAAAGTCTGGTAATTGAAAAAGAAGATTATAACAAGGATTCTGCAATTGGCCGTAAAAAATATTAATATCGCCTTCAGTGGGGACTATTATGAGAAAGCCAATATCTTTATTCAGAGGGAAAGCAGGAAAAATGCTGCCACTAGCAGCAGTACTATTTCTCCTGATAGGATTTGTGCTTGGAGTAGGTTTGATGACATTTTTTTATCAGGGAGGCAGTACTGTTGATTTTGCCGGAGAAAATAGTATAGACAATGTAACATATGCAACAAGTTCCAATAAAAATTCAAGTGAAACATATAAAATATTATATCAACAAATTATTGACTCTGTGGTTTCTGTAAAAGTACAGGGAGAAATAAACGGAAATCAATTTAAAAGTGGAGGATCGGGATTTGTTTACGATGAAAAAGGACACATAATTACAAATCAGCATGTTGTGGATAATGCTGATTCAGTAGAAGTATATTTCAGCAACGATATCGTAAGAAAAGCCAAGATTATTGGGACCGATAAATATTCTGATATTGCAGTTTTGAAGGTAAAAGAAGATCCTTCTAATAAAAATTTCACAGCTCACCCACTTCCAATGGCTAATTCATCCGAAATAAAGCCCGGACAAATAGCTATGGCTATAGGCACACCACATGGACTTGAAGGTAGTGTAACTCATGGTATAATTAGTGCCACAGGAAGAACAATGTCTACTTCCAATGGATTTTCAATCCCAAACATGATACAGACAGATGCCCCTTTAAATCCAGGAAATTCTGGAGGCCCTTTAGTTGACCTTTCAGGTCAGGTAGTTGGTGTAAATAGAGCAAAGAGCGGGGATAATCTTGGGTTTGCTATCCCTTCCAATAAAGTCCAAAGAGTTGCGAATGCTATAATTGAAAAAGGTGAATATGAACATTCATGGCTGGGGGTGCAGATGCTTCCTGTAAGTTCTAAAATGGCAGATTTTATGAATCTCAATGATGAAGCTGCAAGAGGTGTTATGATCGCTGCCGTCATTGAGGATGGACCGGCCTATGATGCCGGGTTGAAAGGTGCTAAAAGTATAGAAATCGATGATCAAATGGCTTTTGTCAATGGTGACATCATAGTTGCAATCGATGATAAAAAGATGTATGAAAGTGATCAAATAATTACCTATATCGACAAAAAAAGGCCATCAGAGACTATAGAGGTTGATTACTATAGAAACGGAGAAAAGATGACAACGGAGGTGAAACTGGGAACTAGACCAAATTGATTTATATTTTAAAAACAGAATGTTTTTACTTTTTATTTTATATTTTTATTTAAAAAATATAATTGAGAGGAAATTGTTAACTTTGATTGTAGCAGATATAATTTCCTTCAAAATAACGTAGGTTTTTAATTCTTAGAAGCATTACCATCTCCAGTAGAATTCTCAAAGCTAGTAGAGGTAGTATTCGCTTTTTCAATGGATTCCACTGTTATATCAAAAACTACATTTTCACCTGCAAGTGGAGAATTGGCATCCAATACAACATGAGTACTATTTACGTCCTTTATTGTAATGATACCCATCTGTGTTTTCAGTTTTTTACCTTCTGAAGGGGTTGTATTTGTACCGGTCACATTTTGGTACTTGTCAATCGTGACAGCCTGTACAAGATTATTCTTATAGGGTCCAAAAGCTTCCTTTGCTGAAAGGTTCAAGATCTTTTCCTCTCCTTCAACCATACCTATAACCCCCTCATTGATACCAGAAAGCATTTTTTCTGAGCCAACTTTAAATTCAAGTGGAGATGCCGGTGGAGTTATATTATTTTTTACAGCAATTTCTTCAATGGATGTTTCAATAATATTACCATTTTCATCCATCAAAGTATAATTCATTGTAATAATATCGCCTTTTTCAACAGATTTCTCTGTCGAAAGATTGCTTATTTCGGCACAACCGCTAAAAAGGACAATACTTCCAAGCAATGCCAAGGTTATGAGCAGATTTTTTCGTATCATCATGGCCGCCAATGAATCCCAAACTAATATTTTTTTTGGTAATTGCCATAATCTAAAAGAGCAGTTAATTTTTCTAAAATATTACAACTTTTTTGAAATATAACATATAGAAACATTATACTAATTTCTAGAAAATAATCCATGATTCTTATATACATATAAACCCATGACAATGATAAAAGATCAGTACAAACAAAATCAAGGAACTTTTTTACTATAAAAACAGTTGTGTATTAATCATATTTAAATGGAATGAATGGCATCAAAATGGGGTTATACATATAGTAACTCAATGATGCTGTATAAACTGACATTGGAGAAGAACCATGATAAGTTACCTGCTTATTATTCTTGGAATCGTCTTTCTATATATGGGAGGTAACTGGTTTGTTGAAGGGGCGTCTGCCCTTGCCAAACGGCTTGGTATATCTTCATTGGTAATCGGTCTTACAGTTGTCGCATTCGGAACATCTGCACCAGAACTTATTGTAAACATTATGGCTTCCTTTCAGGAAAACAGCGGAATGGCATTTGGAAATATTATAGGGAGTAACCTTATCAATACTCTTCTAATATTAGGTCTTGCGGGGGTAATAGCGCCTTTATCTGTACAAAGTTCAACTGTTTGGAAAGAAATTCCTCTCTCAATGCTTGCTGTCCTTGTTTTGGTGGTCTTATCAAACAAAATTGCTTTAGCTGATGATTCAATAAATGTCCTTACTAGAGTGGATGGACTCATATTGCTTTTTTTCTTTTTAATTTTCGTGTATTACATATTTGAATCCATAAAAAACAATAAAGTCAGTCCTTCCAACAAAGTCGAAAAATATTCGGGGATGAATATTTCACTCATGCTTATAGGTGGATTGACTTCATTGATCATAGGTGGAAGAATGACTGTGGATGGTGCAGTTTCTATTGCAAGAGATATGGGGATTAGTGATTTTCTTATATCTTCAACAATAATAGCAGCAGGGACGTCATTACCAGAATTGGTAACTTCGGTTTCTGCTGCTATTAAAAAGGAAATGGACATATCCATGGGAAATATAATAGGTTCGAATATTTTCAACATCTTCCTTGTAATGGGAATTTCTTCAACGATTTCTCCTTTGATGGTGCCCACAGGTGTCAACACAGATCTAAGTATCCTGGCCATAGCAACGTTTTTGTGTTTTTTATTCATGTTTACAGGAAAAAAACACAGCTTAGAAAGATGGGAAGCAATAATCTTTGTGACGATGTATATAGGATACGTCCTTTTTATTATACAAAGGGGTTAAATTCATCCTACTAACATCATCAAATAACCTGAAAAGATAGGTAGTATAAGATTGTCATTTTCCAAAAGGTTGAGTACTTGCCTCATAGAAGAATTAGTCTTCATGTCTCTCCCGATTATGCTTTCCAGCAGCATACTTCCTGTACTTGCTACAAGTGCCTGCAGAGATGAAACAAAAAATACTGCTCCTGAAAAAGCAGCTAATGCTCCTACAATTGTTCCTTCAAATGATTTCCTTTTGGAATAGGGCAGTTTATTTTTACCGATCATTTTTCCAGAAATCGTTGCAATCCCATCTCCCAGGGCAGTTATCGCGATTGAAGCATAGAGGATAGAGGTTGGAAAAAGTAACAGCGATATGCTAATACCAATGTGCAATAAAAGTGTTGGTTTTAAAGGAATGTAATTCTCATGTCGACGACTCCAACGTTCTGTCATTTCACAAACGGGTTGGTAATGCATTTTGCGAAGAATTAAAACTACTAGTATTGCAAAAACATATAACAATGTAAGCAGTATTAAAATTTCAAGTGCAAAATCACCTGAAATGTATATAAGTGGGATATACAGAAGACCTGAGAGTACATGTATGGCTTTACGTTCCAGGTCACCCTTTAGATCATGATTCAAGTTTTCTTCTCCAAACATTGATTGTATATATTAAATCCAATAGATAATATTGAAGCTGATGGAAATTTAATATTAATCGAAATATCAATTTACATAATAGCCGACAGGTAAGACTTAGTTAGTCTTACCTGAATTGGCCAGAACAACCATTTTATCCCCTTTTTCAATGATGTTTTCAAGCGGGGGGTTAACCATGTTTTTCCCATTCCTGTTCAAAGCAAGAAGTGTCATTCCTCTATTTACTCTCAGGTGCATTACTGCATCCTCAATTGTTTTGCCGTGCAATTCTGCAGGGAAGTTAACTTCTATAACATCGTGACCTTCAAGGGAGCTGGTTATATCTGATATCAGATCCACGACATTGGGTTCATGGACACCTGATGCAAGTAACCGGCCGGTTACAGAATCGGTATTGATAACATGATTTGCACCTATAGTTTTTATAGTCTCCACTTTTTCTTCAGACACAATAGTTGCAATGATGTTTGCATCAGGGTTTAATTCCCTAACCATTGCTGTGGCGAGGATGGTTGTACTGTCATTTTCAGTTGCAATAATAGCATGACTGGCAGTTTCGATATTCGAATTCCTTAACACCTCTTTTTCCAGAGGGTCTCCCTTTACAAAGTGAACCCTTTCTTTGAAAGGATTTGTTTCATACAATTCTGAAACAAGGCAGATTTCATACTTCTTGTCCATCTCCATTACAATTGATTTTATGATCTCGTTGGAATCTCCAAGCACAACCACATGATTTTGTTGTTTTGATCGGCTCAATCCTCTCACCTTCTTTCGATGTATGTCATAAACCAATACAGCTGCTGTAGGTAGCATCAGGACCCCGGTAACCATAAAAGGGATATAAAGATATCTTGCAAGAGAAGAAGAGGGAGCCACATCTCCAAATCCCACGGTCGTCAGGGTTGCAACTGTGCCGTATATTGCCTCATTTAAGGTTTTCCCGTCTATCATATAGAGAATAAGAATCTGGGCTATAGCACTTACAAGAAAAACAGCTGCAACTTCCCGTTCACGGTATTCTTTTCCCTTCACTAATCCAAGGATGGACTTCTTAATTTTCCTAAGCGGCCAGAGTACCATATTAACATTTGAAATTCACATGCATTTATTTAAAAATTATCCTGCAACCGGCTCTGTAGAAAACCACATTTGAATAATTACTGAAATAGAAATATACTTATCAAGATTATGAGATAACAACTTTCACTTATTTTTTTCATCCCAATTCCTGTGTTTTTTTGGAATTTATTTACCAAATCTATCTATAACATTACTTTTCAAAATAATTTTCTGCACTATATTATTTATATGCAACCATTTTATGATTCATTTTTTCACTCCTACCTATATCCCCAAAATAAAATGCGGCTGCCGGGATTCGAACCCGGGTTCTAAGCTTGGGAAGCTCAGGTCATAGCCACTAAACCACAGCCGCTCAATCAAGATTCAATGGATTCTATAGCTAATAAAAGTTTCGTGGGGGAAGGCATTGCCCTCTGCCCCTTATTCTTCAGTGTATTTGTCGATGATCTCCTCAAAGGAGTCAACCACATAGGAAAGATTGTCCCTGCCAACCTGATAGGTACTCAGTTTGAAATACTTGGTGAGCCCCCCCTTGATACCGTGGATATTCCGCTTCTTGAGTTCCTTGTACAGGAAATACCTGCCTTTCTTGGCGGTCTTGGAGATCTCATAGAACGGCGGGGTTTCAAAGAACATCAGGTCATGATTGTGGGGTTTCTGTCCCACCTGGATAAGCCCGAGTTCTTCCACTTTTTCCGAGAACCAGCGGGCATTGGCAATTTCTTCCTCCCAGTGTTTGGTACGCTCCACAACCTGGGGGAATGAGGCAATCATTGTCATCAGGCCGGCACCCCTGGAGGTACAGCCCAATAGCTCGATTTCCTTTTTCTTATGGGTGGGGGATTTCCTCAAAACGGTATCTGCGTATTCCTCCTGTACACCCAGCAGGCCAATTGGGCCGGATGATGCCATTGACTTGTGCCCACTGGCGGCTATGAAATCGGCTCCCAGTTTCTTTGCATCTATAGGCATCCTGCCCACGGAATATGCGCAGTTTAGAAGCAGTGGTACATCATACTCGTGGCATATATCTGCTACTTTCTTTGCATCGGCCAGATTACCGTAATTGCCGTCAGGATAGGTCAACAGAGCCAGTGCGGGGGGTTTGCCACTCTGGCTGGTAACCTTTTCGATAGCCTGTCCGTAGTCTTCAGGATCAATAGAATATTCCGGGTGGCCGCAACTTTCCACCTTCTCTATTTCCAGATCCGCCCTCTGGGCTGCAACATAAGAGGAATAGTGAGCCAGCCCGTCAAGCACTACAGTGTCTCCGGGTTTACCTATTGAGTGCATCACCGCAAACTTAGATTCCCGGGCGCCATGTGTGAGCCTGACCTCATCAGTACCTATGAACTCGGGAAGGGCTTCATGAACAAACTCATTCACTGGAGGCTTCTTTATGAGGTCCAGGACTCCGCCACAGAAATCACAGATCGAATAACCGTCTCCCCATTCAAGCAGGGCTTTGCGTGCATCCTCTGTCAGGATACCTCCGGTTTGCAAGGGATCGATATTAATGGCATCCTTTGGCCCCCTTTCGATAAACCCGAATTTTTTCAGTTTATCTTCATCAAGTGACATACTGGCTCAGGTCTCCTGCCAGATTATGCAAGGGCTTTTTCGAAAACACCACTGAACTCATCGCATTCTGCAGTGAGTTTCACCGCTGCATCCCTGATTGCCTGCACAGGGTCTTTGCCATCAGTCCTGACATAGAAGATAGGTTCACTGATACTTACGTGAAGCATATCGTAACTTGCGATATCCACATGTTCATCTTCAAGCAGGAAATGCTTAAGCATGTTCAGCAAGGTGTGGCTTTCTCCCTTTATTTCCACTTTAATCTCATCATCCTTTTTCTCAATGATCTTCAGTTCCATGATAAATCTCCTGTCCCTGTTGTGTTAGATAATTCCTGTTCCATAATCAGCTGAAAGTTTACGCTTTTCAGTCTTGCCACAGGCGGGACATTTCAGTTTCCCCTCTTCAATAGCCAGGGGTTCACCACATCTGCCACAAATTGCGGACATAACACCCAGTTCCCTGGCGGCAATGCTCAGGCGCATGCTATCAGTATCAATCACCTTTGCCTTAACAACATCCATAAGAGCAAGCTCATTGGCTATGTTTTTGACATAATCTTCCTTGATATTTGATATGTGGATGGCGGCAATTCCCGGATTGTTGACTTCCCTTTCTCCATGACCTTTTATGGCCGCTATCTGTACAAGTGCCATAGAATCACGTACATTCACCACATTGCCGACTACAATATCATCTTTCTTTATTACAGGTGGAAGTTCGGATGTAGCCCGCACGGAAACACTACGCTTTTTCCTGTCAACCTCAACATTTCCTGTTCTGGTCGAATATATGTTTCCTCTTAATGTATAGGTCCCTTCCCCGGCTTCAAACTCTTCGTTAGTACCAACAACATCACCGGGCAGCACAAACTGCTCTTCAATGTGTTTTTCAGCTTCTTCTTTGAGGTGCTTTTGAGGTTTCTCCTTTTTCAGGTTCTCAGGATTCTTCCCCTTGGCCTCTCTCTTTTCTTTTTGCTGGCCATTGTTTTTGGGATTTTGATTTTCTTCTTTCTCGTCCTTCTTTGAAGAACTTTTAATTTTCCTTCTTGTCGCCTTCTTCTTGTTGCGTATCCTAATAATAATCCCTCTTGGTTTCAATAATTATGATGTGATAAGGAGTTTATTCTGTATATTTCTACCTCAATTCGTTCTACATCTTTTTTATGGAATTTAAATGTTCTTTTTAGCGGGAAAGATGTAGTATACCACTCGGTAACAACTGATGGCTTTATGTATTGTCTTATAAAGTTAAAACTTCCGCTGTTATGAATCGAATAGATAGTATTCCCTGCATTTAGGGCAGCTGAGAGGAAAGGTCTGTCATTTCCCTTACATTGGGCGCCAAACGGGGGATTCATTACAACAGTGTTCGCTTTTCCATTTACCTTTTCTATAGGGCAATTAACAAATTCGACTTCAACATCCATCAACACGGCATTTTCTCTTGCAACATTTATTGCTTCCGGGTCACTATCATATCCGACAACCTTTGTGGCTCCCAGCAATGCGGCACCGATTGCAAGTATCCCGGTGCCACATCCCATATCAAAAACCGTACCTTCAATATCTCCCTTCATGTATGCGAAATGTAATAATTCAGCAGCAAGAGGTGCGGGTGTGGCATATTGTTCCAGTGTAGGATCGGGATCCTCAAACCCCCTGACCTTTTGCAATAACATCTCGAGTTTTCGCTGTTTCATCTCTTTTGAAACAGGAGACTCCTTCCGTAAGGTAGGAGAGGAATGTTTCTTACTTTTGTTTTGCATACTTATCACGTGAACTATTTATGTTATTGTGGTTAATATATGAGTATGGATAGGACTATTAAATTGAAACTTGATATGTCTGAGGAAGACAAAACAAGTCTCAAAAACACTGTTGTTTGTTTTAACAATGTGTTCAACATAGTTGCTGAGTATGGGTTTGCCAATCATACTCATTCCAAAGTCTCTATCCATCACGCTACTTACAAAGACATTAGAGAACAGTATCCACAACTTCCTTCTGCACTTGTTCAGGGTGCAAGGGATGTTGCCTGTGAAGCACTCAAGGCTGTTAAGAAAATGCGCCTTCCTGTGAGTAAACCTTTCTCTGCAATCAGATACAATAAACGTGTTATCCGTATTATTTTTGAACATGGATTTGCTTCTATTGCATCTGCTGATGGCAGAGTGAAGGTCCACTTTACACTCCCTGAATACTACAAACAATATATCAATTGGGAAATCAGGAGTTCTACACTTAGGTATGACACAGCAAACGATGTGTTCTATCTGCATGTAACTCTTCGAAAAGAATCTCCTGAACCAACTGGTAATACTGTTATGGGTGTAGACAGAGGGATTGTTAATGTTGCTGTATGTTCTAATAATGTCTTTTTTAACAGTAAAGAGGTCAAAAACACAAGGGCCAAATATGCACATCTCAGGCAGGAACTTCAGTCCAAAGGCACCAAATCTGCTAAACGTCTCTTGAAGAAGATTCGCAGAAAGGAAAGACGGTTTGTGACTGATGTTAATCATTGTATTGCCAAAGAAATTGTCAATATGCCTTATGATGTGATTGCTCTTGAAGATTTGACAAGTATTCGTGTCCAGAATCGAAAGGGTAAGAATTTTAACAGGAAACTCAGCAATTGGAGTTTTTATCAACTGGAACAGTTTATTCGCTATAAGGCAGAAGCCCTTGGAAAACGGGTTATTTCTGTTGACCCCCGGTATTCCAGTCAGAAGTGTTCCAAATGTGGACATACTTATAGGGGAAACAGGGATGGTAGTTCTTACCGTTGTCGCAATTGTGGATTTCAAATACATGCTGACCTCAACGCTGCACGAAACATTGCTCATGCAGGTATAACTTGCCTGAGTAGGCTGTCTGTCAACCAGCCGAATGTAGGGATGAGTACTGTACAGGATACAGCACAATGATTTACTTACAAGCCCCTTCCGGCAGGGAGGGGTAGTTGACCTATCATTCCCTTATCTCATCAAAAACCAGTTCTTCCCATTCACGTATCCCCAGTACGATCTCAAATTCAGGGGGAGTTAACATGGGGGCCGGGAATCTCCCTGCCTCGTCGATTGCAATCCTGGGACATGCAGTATTGACATATGCATCCGCCTGGAATTGCAGGAGCTGGTCGGGTGTTATGAGATCCATTGTTACAATTGATGCCTCTTTTCCTTTTTCCCTGGCAATGTCCCTTATATTCCTGGCAAGTTCCATTCTTTCCTGACCGGGTTTAGTGGACACCAGTATACAGAACCTCTTTCCTTCCATGGTTTTTGCAATTGCTGCATATCTCTGTTTCATGATTTGCTTGAGGTCGATGTACTCTACGGATGAAGTAAACGGATTCGCACAGAGTATGGGTTTGCCTGTTGAAAGGGCTATACCCAGCGGATGAAACTTCCCGCCGCCAATATACAGGTATTCTTCACAGGTTATGTCATATGCAGCTGAAAAATTGCAGCCAAGTACCTGTCCCGGATGCACGATCCTTCCATCTCCTTTTCCGATAATGGTTTCGAATCCTTTTTTTTCAAGGATTTTCCTGACTTCTTCCAGTTTATGCACGTGCTGTACAGTCGTAAGGAGGCCTATCCTTTTTCCTTTAAGTTTGTCTGCAGCCTGAAAAACCACATTACTTATATCGAGGTGTGAGGGTGCTTCAATATAAACTACATTTTCAAAAGGTTCAAGCCTGGAATGGCCGAAGTGGAATACAAGATCGGTATCTTTGACAAGTTGTATATCAAGATCACATGCCCCATAACAGGGGTTGCCTGAAATGAGAGTTTCTGCATCGGTATTATCCTCTATATATCCCGCGATCTTCATTGCCTGGCGTTTGAAGCCTTCAGGCAGCTGGAGGCCGACCTTTGTGGCTTTTTCCTGAACAATCATATTAACAATGGATTCCAGGTCAATGTCAAAATTCTCAATTAGTTTCACCGGTGTCCTCCAGTATTGAAACCCCGTCCTCATTCACAGCTATATCTACAAGTGTTTTGACCCTTATTCCTTGTCCTGCAAGTTGCTGTACACCATCTCCCCTACCTATAATAACTACTATATCGCTTATAGTAACTCCTTTTTCTTCCAGGGCCTTTACCAGAAAGCGCAGGGTACCTCCTGTGCTGATTACGTCATCAACAAGCAGTATACGTTCACCTTTTTCAACGCCGTTTATATAAAGTTCACCTTTAGAATATCCTGTGCTCTGGGATATCCTTATTTCACCGGGCAATTGGTATTGCCTTTTGCGCACGATAGAAAATGGGATGCCTGTTTTCAGGGAGATTGCTGTTGCAAGGGGAATCCCCATCGCTTCAATAGACAGGATCCGGTCGGCATCCATATCGGAATGCTCTATGATGTAGTCACTGATCTCATCAAGCAGCCTGGGATCTATTGCAGGTACACCATCTGTAATTGGATGTATGAAATAGGGGTATTTACCGCGTTTTACAATTGGTGCCTTCCTCAGGGATTTCTTGAGTATTTCTAACATATTTCACCCCGATAATGAGAAGAATCGTCTTCCTGGTCGAAGAAAGATTGAAGGCAGGAATAAATGGATTTATATTTATAACTGGCGGCTGGTATCTGCAACATCTATTTATATAAAACCTCTCTCCTCAGGGACAGGATTCAGAGATCATGCATCTTACAGAGGACATTACAATATGTCAGGCAGCTGCGGATGATAGGACAGCTATAGACTCGTTGCTCTCTACCTATTTTCTCGATGGGCAAGATCTGGATACAGGGAATTTTCTGCTGGCAAGAGTTGGTGACAAAATAGTGGGCACAGTAGCATTTGTAAGGGATAACATTGAGGAGGTACATAGTATTGCAGTTCACCCTTCATTCAGGAATAAAGGGATCGGCTCTTTGCTGGTCTCCAGTGCCCTGAATCTCTCATCGGGAAGTGCAGTATATGCAAGAACCACAGCAACATCCTTTTTCAGGAAATCAGGTTTTATTGAAGTAACCAGTCCTTCCAGAGAAGAATTGTGGGATGACTGTGCATGCTGTGAATGCCTGAAAAATTGCAGCCAGGACGTGATGGTGTGGAGGAGAGAATAATATGC
This sequence comes from Methanohalophilus sp. WG1-DM, assembly GCF_004104135.1. Classification (NCBI taxonomy): domain Archaea; kingdom Methanobacteriati; phylum Methanobacteriota; class Methanomicrobia; order Methanosarcinales; family Methanosarcinaceae; genus Methanohalophilus; species Methanohalophilus sp. WG1-DM. The sequence goes on from NZ_RRBA01000002.1 coordinate 83,263, forward strand.
AGACCCTTGGAATTGTCAATACTTATGATCGTATAAAGGTCCTTGATGCCCATTACAGGGCTATTGCCCGGGCAGCCCCGATTTGCAAGATATTTGGTTTTAGCCTTGCCCTTTTTGATTTTCCTTTTGATATGGAAAAAGATGAACTTGTGAAGTATGTTGTGGAAAAAACAACAATAGGGGAATCAGGAGCCTATCTGCAACAGCTCAATGAAGACCATCATTTTTTTGTACAGGATCTTCCAAAAAAAGGTTTTCCGGCACATTTTGGCAAACCTGTTGCAACCACTTCCAGAGCAGACGAATCAAAACGAATGACAGCTATGGATGCTGCACAGGGAATATTGCATCATGATTCCTACCTCTTCCTCGTTGGACTTGGCAGGAAAGGATTGCCAAAATCAATTATAAAACAGGCTCCCAATCATCTTGATATAAGTAGTGAGGGTACTTCCTGTGAAACATGTACGGCTATGGGGGCAATTCCTGCCTATATAATGGGCATAGTTGAGGGAATAAAAAGTAATAAGCATAAGTCCCATAAATCTTTTAAGCACTTTTCCTGATAATTCCTACAATGAGTGATAACCGGGTAGCATTAGTTCACTGTATGGATTTATTCCGCCTCCAAACAGGCAGTCAGGAAGGCAATCGATATGCTTGGTTGTTCTGATAAATCATAGCAGGTATGCGCATCTTGATTAAACCCAATGTGCTTGCTGCCCGGAAACCAGAAGATGCGGCTACAACCCATCCCTCTCTTGTCCGTGCCGTATGTGAAATTGTAAAGGAAGCGGGTGCTCATCCTGTTGTAGGGGATTGTGCCGGTATTACATCTGCCGGAGCAACCGCAGAAGCCTAGAGAAATCCGGTATAAAACAGGCTGCTCTAGAGGGTGGAGGTGAAGTTGTAAATTTCCAGACTGCAAGGCTTTAGTAAAGTAAAACCTGAAAAACCCCTGCGTTTGGATGAGATCTATGTGAGTGACAGCGTATTGGATGCTGATTATATCATTAACCTGCCCAAGCTCAAGACCCATGAACTCACAACAATGACCGGCGCAGTGAAAAAATGTTCGGTGCTGTTTCCCTGCGCATCAGGAAGGAAGTACACATGATGGCCGATCCTCTGATATTTAGTGAAGTTCTTCTGGATATTTACAATGTGGCAACTCCACAACTATCACTTATTGATGCAGTTGTAGGAATGGAGGGCGATGGCCCCTCCAGAGGCAAACCAATTAATGTAGGTGCAATCCTTGCCTCAAAAGACGGTATCTCACTGGATATAGTTGCGGCACAGTTAATGGGCTTTAATTCCCTTTCAATACCTTCCAATCTTGTGGCAGAGAAATTTCATGGCAAAGATTCTCCAGAAGTAATTGGTCTTGATGTGAATGAAATTGCTGTGCCTTTTAAGAGGCCGGACCCTAGCATGCTTAGGATGTTGCCTGTCTGGATTGTCCATTAATGCAGGAAACTTATTCACAGTCCGGCCTGCAATAGATTGGGAAAATGCACCGCCTGTGGAACGTGTATGAATAATTGTCCTGCAGAAGCCATACATATGGATAAGGGACATACTGTCATAGATGATAAAAAAATTTATCCTGTGTTATTGCTGCCGGGAATTATGCCCGGCAGAAGCTGTAAAATCCAAAAAGTCACTGCCCAACTGCTTTGAATCAGAGTTTACAGACAGGGGTTTTGCGCAACCATCCAATGTCGGACTGGTATAATTCACGCAGGTCCTTCAAACCCAATCTCAGCATTGCCAGACGGCTGACACCAAGACCCCATGCTAAAACCGGTTCTTTGATGCCGAGGGGCTCAGTTACTTCTTTTCTGAATATTCCGGCACCGCCGAGCTCAACCCATCCCAGTTCCTCAATATAAACCTCGGGTTCTACACTGGGCTCGGTATAGGGGAAATAGCCGGGCCTGAATCTGACATTCTCGAATCCCATCCTGTGATAGAATTCCTTCAGACATCCCAGCAGGTTGGCAAAGGACATGTTCCTGTCCATTACCACACCTTCCAGCTGCTCGAATTCAGGGGTATGTGTGGGATCAATTGTTTCCCGGCGATATGCCCTGTCTATACAAAAAGCTTTGACCGGTGGTTTTGGATTATCAGCCAGGTGTTTGATACTGACCGAGGTGGTATGTGTGCGCAATACATTGCGTTTTGCTACGTCACGATCCCATTTACCACCCCATCCCCTGGATTCAATGTCACCGCCCTTTTCATGCATGGAACAGACAGTTTCCACGTATTCGCCCGGCAACTGTGAATGGGATTCCAGATGGAATGTATCCTGCATTTCCCGGGCAGGGTGGTCCTGTGGCTGGAAAAGGGCATCAAAGTTCCAGAAAGAGCTCTGTATAATATCTCCCTTGATTTCAGTGAATCCCATTTCCAGAAAGATCTGGCGCATCTGGTCTATCAGGCGCTGGTAGGGGTGGATTTTTGCTGCATACACTTTTTTTGGCGGTTTGTCAATATTGTATGAACGGAAAGTCTTGTTCTTCCATTCTCCGCTTTTGAGCATCCGGGAGGTCAGCTGGGTGATATCTTCGGTAAGTTCGAGGCCGGATGCAGCGATTTTTTGCCCCTCAGCTGTAATTGTGATAGTACGGCTTTTGGTTTCTTCTTTTTCTACCAGTTTGCGTTTGAGCAGGTCCTTCATAACCTTCTGGTCAATTCCGGTTTCTTCAAGGGAAGCCGCCGTCTCACCGAGTTTTGCCAGGGCAATCTCGTCTGCGGTTTCGGATACATCTGCTGCGGGTATGATATTTCCTTTTTCAATGGATGCCCAGCCTTTTCTCTTAAGCCATCCGGTTGCAATTCCCATAATCCCGGGAGATAGCATTTCCTGTAAATTCTTTATAGAAGTAGGCCCGTCGATCCTATTGAGCACCTGTCTTTCAGGAAGACCTTTTTCGGCATATTGCACACCCTCTGCACTGAGGCGATATTTTTCCGATACTTCATCCTTAACTTCTGCAAGACCCTTTTCTTCAAGCAAAAAAGAGGCCTGTGTAGCATTCTCTATTTTCAGGGATGTTCCATCGGCTATATCTGCGGGACTTGCAGTACCTTTTTTTTCGAGGAAGAGAAGTACTTCCTTTTCATTCAGTGTAAGATTGAGGTTTTCCATAGTATCTCCCTTTAAGTATCAGAGTCCGTATTCTTCAAGTCTCTCGCGTGCCAGTTCCCTTTTTTCCTGATGGTCTTTGAGGAATTCTGCCATACGTTCTGCTGCCAGTCCCTTGCAACTTCCGCACATGCGACTGCCATCCAAACATTCGGAATGAATTTGTGCCAGTTCCCCGTCGTCGTCACTAAGATGGAATACGAGTAACTCATAGACCGAACATTCGTCGGGCTGTCCCCCGAGTTCCTTTTGTTCCTTCAGGGTCATACGCCCGCCCGTCTTTGCCTTCTTAACCTTGCGGGCGGCATCATCCGGATCATCGGTAAGGGCAATCAGGCTGTCAGGTACACTGCTTGACATCTTACCCCCCTGCAAACCGGACATAAAGCGATGATAGGTCGAAGCCGGTGGAAGGAATCCATATCCTCCGTTATTCATTTCGACTTCCATTGTGATTTCCTTAAGTTTGGTCAGGTCGTCCACGCCAAAGATATCTACATGCCCCTCGAACAGTTTCGTATCCCAGGGCAATGCCTCTGAAACCTCTTCAAGTGCATCAACAGGTGCGGTCTTGCTTCGGACACTGACAAAGGGCACGTTATTCTTATCCGTCCTTTTTTCGATAAGGAACATGTTCATTTTGTTGGCAAGTCCCCGGGTGAGTCTCATGTGCGGGTCCTGATCGGCCCCCGCAGGAACAACTGTCGGCTTGGGTCCGCCGAATTCTTCAAGTTCGGGCTGGAGGATATCCGCACTCTGTGAGAGGGCACTGACCATATGTGCTATATTGGTCCGTCCATTGAAACCATATATTGCACTGAGTTCCGAGAAATTTGCCTTGACACCCAGTTCAAAGGCCAGATCCTTTACATTTTTGGATTGGGACTGGAAATAAATATGCCCCTCTGGTTCAAATCCCAGGGCAATCAGGCTAAGGATATATTCCTCAATTCCAATCTGTTTACATTTTTCCCAGGAATATCCCCTGACTGAATATGCTTCCCTGTCGGCAATACCCACAAAAGCCTCACCGCCCATCTGCTGGTGCCAGACGATCTGGTCCATGACCATTTTTCCACCAAGATGGACTTTTCCGGAAGGCATGAACCCGCTCATTACCGCAAACGGGTCATTGTCGTTCATGGCCCGGGTTATCATGTCATAATCTCTGTGGCCAAAGATAATCTTCCTTCTCATGTAAGCGCTGGGTTGCTCGATCCCGGGCAGAAGTTCATCAAAACGCTGTATTCCAAATTCATCGAACAATTTTGAATAGTCGTTGATATTTGACGAGCCCCAGGGATCTAGTTTCACATTCATGCATATCCTCAAGATTAATCTGATTTATTTTGTCATTGGTATGATTTATTAGATTTTGTCAAATGGATAGGGGGGGACAGTTCCATCTGGAATCTTTTCCACAAGTTCAAGATATTGTGGCATCTGCATCTGGCAGAATACATCCCCGGATTCAAATCGGGGGGCTTTTTTCATGTTCTTCCAGATGTCTCTTAACTGTTGGTCCTGTATGTTGCCAAAACTGAATGGGATATATGGGCAGGGCTTGACCGATCCGTCCACGCAGATATGCATCCAGCGCTGAGCCGCCATGCAACCCAGCATCTCACCTTCAAAATAACTATTGGTAAATATTCTGGGGCCCGTTTCTGTGGAATTGGCCTTATGGTGCATTTCAAGGACTTTTTCTCTGTCCTCAGATGAGATAATAGCATCACCTTTTTTTTTCGGAGCGCTTTCCCAGATTGAAAATTCGCTCACTCCCATCTCTGTTGCAAGAGCATAGAGTTGTGGGAGTTCATCCATATTTTTCGGGGAGGCATGAGTACACATAGTGACTAATAAATCAGCATCAAGTCCATACTTTATGGCAGATGTAGCCATATCAAATGCACCCTCAAGTCTTCTTACAGCATTATGCTTTTCGGGATTGGTGGAATATATACTGACTAAAAGATTATGCAATCCCGCTTCCTTTAGCTTTCTTGCCGTTTGAGGATTCATGTCTGTTCCAGGTGTGTACATATTGACAATTGCACGTTCCTTGTCGACATACTCTATTAATTCAAAAATATCTTCCCTGAGAAGAGGATCTCCTTCGGTAAAAATAATTATGAATGCACCCATATCAAGAGCATTATCTATTGTTTTCTTGACAGTTTCTGTGTCAAGATCTTCCTCTCCACCACTTATAATGCAATGGTCACAATTACATTTGCATTGTCGTGTGATCTCAAAAGAAACAGTTTCAGGTACTCGTCTCCCCAAAGCATGCTGTACTTCAGCATTAAGGAGTCTTTTAAAAGGGCCGCTCGGAATTGGAGGCAGCCAGGTAGAAGCAATTACCCTGTCCTTGCCAATATGTACGGGCTTTTCTTCCCTTAATCTTTCATTAATTTTTTTCAGGATAGGTGAGCAGGCATATCTAAGCTGGCCCCGGGAATTTAACTGTAAAGAGCCGTTTGAATCTTCGAGGTCAATGTTTAGGCCGGGAATCGAAAAAATATTGATTCCCTGACCCTTTTCATCGACTGACATTGGGTATTGCTCCTTAATTAGCCTTCTCTGCAAAAGCCAGGTTTCCACTGATTTTTTTGATCCTGATCTTTAAGACATCGCCCTTGGCAGTACCAGGAACGAAAATCGTGAATTTTGCCATCTTGGCGATTCCGTCTCCCTTGGAACCAACAGCATCAATCTTGACTTCATATTCTTTCCCTTCTTCAAGGGCTGATTCAGGGGTAGGTGCAGTGGCTTTCCTTTTCTTGACAGGCCTGTGCGCACCACATGCGGCACATCTCATCATTAGGACTCTGTCAACCTTCACAAGTTTCGTATCTGGCCTGTTGCATTCCGAACATATGACATATTCATCAGCATATGCAGTTATGTTGGACTTGATAGCCTGGACAGGGAACTTCCCCTGAAATATGGCCTTGCCACCTTCGACCTTACCGGCGGTACCCAGTTCCCTTGTGAGGTACTTCATCAGATGATCAGCATCACGGTTAAGGACACTTCTAATTTGTGCAAAATTGTCCAGTACCGTTGTTTTTCCCTCAAAATAAACCTTGGGTTCCGGAATTACAAAACGTTCTTCATCTCTTGTTTCGGTTTCCGGTAGATTTTCCATTGCCTGGTCAAGCAAGGATTCATAATCTTCCATAAGTGTCCCCTCCTCAAAAGCTGGTTTTATTGTACCAGCTCTGCGCCTTCATCAACAACAATTCTTATTGGTGTTGGAAGCTTCTGTCCTGCTCTTTTAAGTGCAGCTTTTGCATGCTTGAAGTTCTTCTTATTGACAGAAACAGTGAATATCTTCTGCCCGGCAGAGACTCTTGCTGCAGTACCTACAGCTTTTCCGAATGCTTTTCTCATACCACTGGATACACGGTCTGCACCTGCACCGGTTGCCTGTTTGTTTTCTCTCAGAACCTCGTGGGGGTAAACTCTTAATTTGAAATGGTAACTGATACGGCCCACTTTGGAAAGCATATGTCTGTTAGCTGATATCCTTGCTGCTTCAAGAGCTGTATGTCTCATCTGACATTTCTCTTCAGATATAAGTGACATCTTGACCTGAAAATCTGCGGTCTTATTTCCCATGTCGTAGTGTATTACCTGACTTCCCGGAACACCACCCATGTACTTTCTGCGTGTATATGAGCGCTGTTTAATGTTCCTGTACATACTTGCTGGTTTTCTTGTCATGGACTAAAAGCCTCCTTGGAATGATAATGATGTAGAATTATCCCATTCTCGAAAGTTTTGGTTTCTTATTGAGATTTACATATTTTAATGTATTGATGGGATGGTGTACTATCTTATATTGCCCCTCCATATTGTCTGGTAGTTAATAAGTCTTATCGGTCATTTGTTGTATTTGTAAAGGGTATGCAGCAGAAATTATAATATATGCAGTTTTCTATATGTTCTTTTATGAGCTCCAGCACCAAAGAGCATAAAAAAGGAACTGATAAAGTATATGCCTTTAGTCTTGTAACCATCTCAACTTCTCGTTTTAATACATATGGATCTACAGAATCACCCTCTGCTGCGGATGATGTCTCGGGGCAACGAATGTCAGATCTTATAGGGGCTGCCCATCACAATGTATTGTGCTACAGGCTTGTGGCAGATAATATCGCAGATATAAGAAAAGAAGTCCTGTCAGCGATCTTTAATGGAGCCGATGTTGTGATCACTACCGGCGGCACAGGCTTATCTGCTTGCGATGTGACCATAGAAGCCCTTTGTCCATTATTTGAAAAAGAACTTGAAGGATTCGGAGAACTTTTCCGTCTTAAAAGTCTGGATCAGATAGGGTCTGCCACAATATTGAGCAGGGCAACTGCAGGTATCATACAGGGTTGTGCAGTTTTCTGCCTTCCTGGTTCTCCAAAGGCAGTGGAACTTGCAGTTGAGGAAATCGTAATTCCTGAAGCCGGACATATAGTAAAACATGCAAGATCGTAATAACTGAGGGTATTATCAGGAATAATGTTATTAAGGGCTATCCTTATATAATAAATTAAAATAGAGAGTTCAACTGGAGTATATGACATCCTATTCACTGGGCATTGAAGAGCTGGATAATATTATCGGGGAAATCCGTGGAGGAAGCAATCTGATGGTAATAGGTCCTCCTATGAGTGGAAAGGAAGATGTTGCATACCACATTCTTAAAAATGGTCTCAAAAGGCAAGAATCTTCGGTCATAGTCTCTACAAGAGAACCGGGTGAACATGTCCTGGAATGGTTCACCTCCTTTGACAAAACCCTACCTGTCTCCAACATAGGGATTGTGGATTGTGTAACAAAGACGCTGGGGATGGCAGCTGATGATACTGATAACATAAAACGTGCTTCTAGTCCTGTGGATCTTACAGGTATAGGTGTTCGAATAAGTCAGTTTTTTGAACAATTCTGGATGAAACGTCAAATATCCCATAATATTCTCTGTATTAATTCTGTCTCCACCATTCTCATGTACTCTAATATCCAGACGGTATTTCGTTTCATGCACGTGTTCACAGGCAGAATCAAAGCCATAAAGGGGCTTGGTTTATTCGTAGTTGAAGACCAGATGCATGACTCCCGTACAATTGCTACCTTAAAACAACTTTATGATGGTATGATTGAGGTGCAGGAAGAAAACGGCAGTCATTACCTACGTGCAGTAGGCATATCTTCCAAACCCACTCCCTGGTTTGAGTATTTGGTGGAAGATGGTTCTATATCCATTCAGGGCATAAAGGAAGACTGAATGCTTTTCTTTAAGTTAGTTATATATACTTCATGCAGGTCCCTATAGGCAGGTGTTATTTGATGGATAAGGATAAAATAAGGAAATTTAGGTCAGAAGCAACTCACCTGAAACCCATTCTTACTCTGGGTAAAAAGGGAATTGATGATGCGGTTGTAACTGAATTGAAAAAACAAATTAAAGCCAATCATCTTGTCAAGGTAAAAATCCTCAAAAGTTTTCCCGGTGAAAGTATGGATTCAATTGCAGAGGAACTGGCCTCTCTTACATCCACTACCCTGATAGATGTGCGTGGAAGGGCGATAGTCCTCTACAGGTAATTAATCCATTTTATGCCCTGCCAGGATTTCCACATCCTGCATCACAATGAGTTCATCAGGAACCATTTTCTTGAGTTCGGGCAGGGTGTTACGCAACTTTTCTTCTTCATCCACGGCCTGTACTATGATGGGGAGATCCATTCCAAGCCTGAGGATACTTGTTTTATGGATTACACTGTGTACTCCGTAGCCCTCGATACCCCTGAGCACGGTGGCCCCGGCCACATCATTTTCAAGCAAGAATTCGATGATGGCCTGATGAGCATTTTTTCCTTTATATGTGTCATTTTCACTAAGATAAATTGTCAGTATTTTTGATTGCATATGGTCTCCCTTCGTTGTTGAATTCTATTTTTAGGTTAAGTTTGACACTAAATGCCCGATTCCGGCACCGAGCATACAGCACACACAATTAAGCATTATATTTGTAAGAAAACTCCGGTTGGCCTGCTGTTCAAGGAGTGTGAATGATTCATACGTAAAAGTGGAAAAAGTGGTGAATGAACCCAGAATACCTATATTCAACAGGTGAAGATGCTGCAGGGCATGGGAATATGTAAGATATGAGAGTATTGTTGTACCCATGATGTTTACTGTGAGTGTACCTGTGGGTATATCTCCTTTTTTCGGGGTCATTCCTGCTACCATATACCTGAGGATTGCACCGATAAACCCGCCGATTCCAACAAGCAAATAGTCTGTCATATCCATTTCACCTATCTCCGATATATATTATCAGGCTTCTTGCAAGAAATACTGCAATTAGGCCAGTTGTAAGGTTTATCATTACGTTTGCAAACCCGTATACAGGTTGCATTTGCATGGTCTGGACTATGAATGTGGAAAATGTGGTGAATGCACCTAAAAATCCGATGCCTGCAAACATTCGGATGCGTGGGGTCAGGTAACCGATATAGTCAGAGTAGAACAGTAACAATCCCAGCAGGAAACTTCCCACCACGTTCACAACCAGTGTTCCCCGGGTACCGGGTATTATGGTGAACGTGCCATATCTGCATACCGCTCCCAGGAATCCACCGGTTCCTATTAAAAAGAGATTGGTAACATCCCGGTATTCCATGGGATTGTCCCACCATTTTTATTTATCCACCGGAAACCGGGGGGAATATGGCGACTTCATCTTTTTCTGTAATCGCTGTGTCTGTACCTTCAAGATGCTGGATATTTTCCCCGTTGATCAGGATGTTTATATATCCTCTGAGTTTTTTGCCATCTTCAAATATAAGTTCCTCAAGATTCGGGTATTTTGCAATTATTTCATCCAATATCTCAGAAACGGTATCGCCGTTGACCTCTACTTCAGAAGTTCCGGCCTTTTCCCTGACATTGGCAAACAATCTAACCTTCTTGGCAGCCATAGTTTTTCCCACGTCAGGCTGGTTTATAAAATATTCGTTAAAATTAGTAGTTAGATGAAGAATAATGGTGGGATAGCGCGGATTTGAACCGCAGTCCAAGCGTCCCAAACGCTCGAGGATCGGCCAGGCTACCCTACTATCCCACATGATGTAAGGGCATCCACCCTAAATGCACTTCTCCTAGATATATCTAACTATTGAAGGGCGCAGAAGAGGGTGAAAATTAGTTCAGTTGCTGTCTCCTTCCCACCTGGGATATACGTCATTATCAATATTCAGAAGATCCAGCACCCGCCCGGCCATGAAATCAATTAAGTCGTCTATTGATTGCGGTTTGTTGTAGAATGCAGGACATGCAGGCAAAACCTGGGTGCCGGATTCCTTGAGTTTGAGCAGGTTTTCCAGATGGATTCGGCTGAAAGGAGTCTCCCGCACCATCAGGATAACATTCCTGCCTTCCTTGAGGCAGACATCAGCAGCCCTTGTAAGGAGATTATCTGAGATTCCGTGTGCAATGGAAGCAGCAGTTTTCATGCTGCAGGGGGCTATTATCAAAGCATTGTAAGGATGCGATCCGCTTGCTACAGAAGCAGTAAAATCTTTTTCCTCGTGTACCTCACAGGCAAGTTTTTCCACCTCTTCGATATTCCAGTTTGTTTCTATATTTATTATTTGCCTGGCTGCAGAGGTTATTACAAGGTGTGTATAAATTCCCTTTTCTGCAAATATTTCAAGTAGCCTGATTCCGTACTGTGCCCCGGAGGCCCCACTGATTCCCACTACAACTTCCATATTATTCCTCAATTATATCTATAAGTTCGTCAACCATGAGTTCTGCGGTATCGCATATTTTCCTGACCTCATCAGGTTGTATGTTGTTGAAATGTATCCCCACAAGGAAAACAGTATCCTTGCCGGTTTTCCTGTTAATGCGGCCTGCCTGTCTGTGTGCAATTTCATCATCCCTGTGTCCGGGCAGGGTAATGACCGAGGACGCACCAGAATTACCCACAGCAACTGCTCCTATATGCTCATCGCCGCCCGTAAGTGTTACAAGCAAACTGTCTCCAATAATGCGCCATCTAAGAAAAAGTTTCCTTTTCCCAGTTTTTTTTTCAATTACTTCCACTTATATCGCCTTATATATCCGTTAACTTGTATTGTCGGGTCTGTTTTTTAACCTCGAAAAAATCGGTTGCTATTTTCTTCACACTCTCCCTGTGTTCCCTGGGGGTATAAACCCCAAGCTTCCAGTTATCACGGTGTGCTTTTTCAAGAGTTGCTACAAGATGGGAGGCTTTATCAAGGGTCATTTTCTTTCCGTTGACCTTGATCAATGCTTTCATTTCCTCTATACGGGGCAATTTCGGAATATCTATGAGGACTTCTTCTTCATCAATTCCCACCTCTTCTGCTATTTCTTTTTCCACCCTCTGGATGGATTTGCGATAGCCCAAAACCTTCTCATCAACGTCATCAAACCCTACATAAAGGGCACGTTTGTACAGTTTTCTCTCATCAATCCTGTTGATCATCTCCCCGGCGTAACCACCATCCTGGCGCATGGTTTCAAACAGGCGGTAATCATCCATATCCTGAAGGCTGGAGGGATCGAGTTTCTCCTGCTCTATCAAATATTCGATGCCTCTTGTTATCATTGTTTCTGAGATGCGTGTCACATGATGGAAATATACCGAAGGATGCATTAAAAAACGTGATACAAGCAGGGATTCGGCTGCATTGAGTCCACCTTCTGTTACAACCAGTTTATCTTCATAGAATTGCATTTTATGGATCAGGCGGCTATGATCTACAAGACCGTATGCAACGCCAGTGTAATGTGCATCACGAATGAGGTAATCCATGCGGTCAACATCAATCTCACTGTTTATAATCTGTCCGAGGGAGGTTTTGCCCAGGATGTGGTCTGCGATCCTGGATATGTTGAGGCCGGCATCACTGCAAACTTCTGCTATATCTCCTTTGCGCAGCAGGTGTTTTACATCTTCATGCTCCCTGCGGGTGTATTTTTTGATGATGCCTTCTGTCACATGGGAAAGGGGTCCGTGTCCTATATCATGCAACATTGCAGCAACCCTGAGTTCATCGATTTCAGATTGTTGTACTGAATCTATTTCTCCCGCAAGGGTTGTAGCCAGGTGATGTGCACCCAGTGAATGTTCAAAACGAGTATGGTTGGCACCCGGATATACCAGGTTGGAAAGTCCTAGCTGGCGTATCCTCCTGAGACGCTGCATGCGGGGTGTATCCATAAGGGATACTGCAAGTTCGTCAAGTTCGACATGACCGTGTACGGGGTCCCTCATGACCTTCATGTTTTTAAATAACCGTTCATATTATAATGATGTTGTGATTTGTTGTGATTTTGGTAGTAAATTGAGGTAATATCGTGATAATATTTTCCGGTGGAACCGGCACCCCCAAGTTCCTTGATGGCCTGATGCGGACAATGGACGAAGAAGAAATTACAGTTGTCGTGAATACCGCGGAAGACCTGTGGGTATCGGGTAATCTTGTAACACCGGATATTGATACAGTACTCTACCTTTTTGCCGGTATGATAGATCGCGATAAATGGTGGGGTATTGCAGGTGATACATTCCGCACTTTCAATGCTATGAAGGATTGTGGTTATGATGAAAAGATGATGCTTGGGGACCGGGATCGGGCCACGCATATCATGAGATCTGAAATGATTCGCAACGGAGCTACCCTGACTGAAGCAATTGTAAACCTTTGTTCAAGTTTTGGTATCAAGGCCAACATCCTGCCGATGTCAGATGATCCGGTATCCACCATCATCCGCACACCCCAGGGCTGGATGCATTACCAGGATTTCTGGATTAAGCATCAGGGCAAACCCGATGTACTTGAAGTTAAGATGGTTGGGATCGGTGAAGCTTCTATATCCCCTGCTGTGCTGGAAAAACTACGGGAAGATAGCAATGTCCTGATTGGACCCAGCAATCCGATTACAAGCATAGGGCCCATCATATCCCTTGCTGGAATGCCTGAAATCCTTAAAAGTAAAAATGTGGTTGCAATCAGTCCTATTATCGGGAATGAACCTGTTAGCGGTCCTGCTGGTAAACTTATGAAAGCATGTGGTTACGGTATTTCTTCAAATGAAGTTGCAAGGTGCTATCATGACTTTCTGGATGTGTTTGTAACAGATATCCGTGATCCACAGGTTTGTAATTCTTTTGAAAATATGGATTGCAGTATAGTAAAGGCTGATACTATGATGTCTTCTGTAGATATAAGTATACAATTGGCAGGTTATGTAAGGAATCTGTTTGAGTCCCTGGAATAATTGTGCTTGAAAATTTTAAACATGCTTAAAATTCAGAAGCAAAGAGTATATATGTTAACATTCCCTATCATTTACTATACTAAAATGCTTGCTTACCTTAATGGGGGTGGTATGAGCGGGCTGGGGAGTGGGGGTACTAAAAAAGGGATTAAAACCCGCTCATCTATACACCCTTATGTAAGTCTCGTATATACACTTTTCCCCTGTTCTTATGCTTAATGTGTTGCTATTGCTTTTCTACAGGGTCCATTTTTGCAGCTCTGCTTGCAGGATACACCCCTGCAATGAGGTTGAGTACGAATACAGCAAGGATGGTTAGTAACTGTTGGGGCTTGTCCTGCTGGTCGTTGCTGTCTATATGTATCGCAGAAAATGGAATCCTAAGGAATGATCAGGTAATCTCTTATGGTCAGGCTTTCAGAGGCGGTAAAGTTAGCTTTTGCCAGCATAGGTAGTGCGAAATTGCGCTCTGCCCTGACTACCCTGGGTATTATCATAGGGGTGGCCGCTGTAATTGCCAACATATCCATGGGGACCAGTTTCGGGCAGTACTTCGAAGAAGAAATAGGAGCATCGGGTACTAATTTTATCGTTATATTCACCCAGAAAAACAATGTATTCGGAGATTCCCAGTTCAATGTGGTTGAAAATACCAATGGTGTTGCTGCTGTCTCCCCACTTAACCAGCAATCAGCGACCCTGAAGTACCAATCAGCGGAGCGTACCGCAACTGTCAGTGGGGTCCTTCCCGATTATGAGAAAGTGGGGAACATAAATATGGAACACGGCCAGTTTCTGACCAGTCAGGACAGGAACGTGGCTGTAATCGGTTCGGATGTGGCCTATGATAAGTTTGACCGGAATCTATCTGTCAAGAATTTTATAAATATCAGTATAAGAAATGTGGATGGAGGGATGAGTACAGGGACGTTTCGTGTAAAGGGTATCATACAGGACCCGGATGCCTCCTTCGTATCTCCTGAAGTGGATCCTGCAGGACGTGTTTTTATTCCTCTTGCTGTCATGCAACAGATGCAGCACAGGGATGATATAGGGGGATTTTTCATTAAAGCGGATTCTCTCGAAATCCTGGATAGGGTTACCGATGATGTGGATGAAAACCTTGCCCGTTCGGTGGGAGTACCCAGCAGGGATATTGATAACGAGGATGCCAAACCCTATTCGATCTTCAACCAGACGGATATCCTGGATAACCTGAATCAGCTTTCCAGTGCCCTGACAACCCTGCTGACCTCTGTAGCACTGATTGCCCTGGTGGTGGGCTCGATAGGTATTATGAATATTATGCTTGTAAGCGTGACTGAAAGGACAAAGGAAGTGGGCTTGCTCAAGTCCCTGGGTTTTTTGCCCGTGCGAATATACTGACCCTGTTCCTTATAGAATCGGTGGTTCTGAGTGCTATTGGTGGCATACTGGGTACAGTTTTGGGTATTGCTGCTTCCTATGGTGTAGGTTACTTTTTGGATTTACCTTATATTTTCCCATTCTATCTCATTGTTGTGGGTTTCCTGGTTGCCCTGGCCATAGGATTGGTTGCTGGTCTCTATCCTGCCAACAAAGCCTCGAAACTCGATCCCGTGGAAGCCCTGCGGACCCAGTGATAAAGGTTCGAATGGGTTTGCAGCTTAAAAAATAAATATATAATGTGAATGCCATGTATTCACATGGAGATGGTTACTTGAAGATTAACACTCATGCAGGAGCAGGTTTGCTTTTGATTGCTTTTATCGTTGTGGTGGCCGCAGTTGTCCTTTCCCCGGGGTGTGCGGACGATGGTGGTACAGGTGTGAATGAAAGTGTGGATGCCCACACGTTGAACAACGGTACGGAACTGTCCGGCCAGTGGGACAGTAGCACAGTGAATGCTTCCACCGGGGATTATTTCTCAGTACGCCTGGAAGAAAATCCCTCCACAGGGTACCAGTGGAACCTGACAACTTCCGATGGCATCAAAATCGTAGAAGATAAGTTTGAATCGCCTGAAAATGAGGATGTCGTGGGTGCACCGGGTTTCCGTGTATGGACCTTCAGGATTATGGATAACGGAAAACAGCAGATTGATGCCATCTACAAGCGTCCCCGGGAAAACGTCACGGGTGAGGAAGACACTTTCAGCCTGACACTGGAAGTTGAAGGAGAACCGGTTGTCCCTGCAGATGGCGATGACACCGAGTATATCTACGGCACCGCCGATGTGGATAACATAGACATAATGGTGATGGAATCCTTCCCGGTCCAGGTCAGTGTCCATGCCACCGGTAACTTTAAGGATGGTTGCACCGTGATCGATGAGGCCAATATCACAACTGCAAAAACAGGCAACACATTCAATGTCCATATTCCTACAAAGCGCCCTAAGGATGCCATATGCACCCAGGCCCTTGTGCCCTTCGAGATCAACGTACCCCTTGATGTCTACGGTCTGGAGAAGGGTAATTACACCGTGGATGTGAATGGTGTGCAGGATTCCTTTGAATTGCAGACGGATAATGTGCTTGAGTGAAGATGGATGATTTGGATGCCGTACTCCTGTTGTGGAGTTTGGCATTATTTTTTAGTAGGTTTTTTGTGGAGTTCAAAAACAATTATATTTCTTTTATGATTATTTCGATCAATTCCTTCTCGTATTTGGTGACAATTATATTCCATTTCACCTAAACATTTGACAAAACCATCTCCTGATTGTTCAAATAAATAGATCTCTTTGCCGTCTTTTAGATGGTCTCTTATAGATTTATTTCCGCGTTTAAATTCCATATCTCCAACTTGTCCTTCACCAGTGTAGTGAAATATTTCATTGCTTTTCCATCCATCTTCATAACCATGTTCTTTACCAGAATTTCCTGTAAAAAGCAAAATCATATCACTTTTCCTACAGCTCGCAATTCCGCCTTGTCTATTCCCACCATATTCATCATGGAGCTTGCTTCTTTTGTATGTCTCTCCTTCTCTAAGCATATTTATCAACTAGAATGTATTAGTTTACAATAAAAAACTTATTAATAATATTTATCTTGATATCACTATATTAGTAATTTAAGAAGTTAAAATGGTAAAAGTCAATAAAATTATTGAAAAATAGTCTGAGCGCCGGGTTGGGGGCCGGATTTTAGTAAAAAAGCACAAACCTTTTATTAGTAATTAAGCCCTGCCTACAATATATTTATTGTTTAGTCGTGTAAACCCATAAAATTTAGTTCATAACAAGTGCCCGTAGCGAGCCACAAACTCACACTTCGGTGCCTAACATCTATTTTTCACTTTGCTTAACTTAAACTTATGCTAAAAAAGATAACATGAATTATATTTAACTATTGCTCCATAGGTTGATATCAAACAATTATTAAATATATTCGAAGATTTCAATAAAGAGACAAATTTTGAGTTACAAATCATATCCGAAAAAAGAAGTGCCGTCAAAATTATTTTAAATTAATCTCATCTCGATAATTTCGAAACATATAAAAACTTTAAAATTATTTATTATTAAAAACTAAATGATTGGGTATAATGGGTGTTAAACTGGGGTTAAGGTCTCTAAATTTAAAACGAGCTTATTCATCAGATGATGATGATCTACTAAATGATTTTTATATTCCTGTATTAGAAAAATCTATTGAATACAATAGACTTGCTGGATTTTTTTCTTCAACTAGCTTGGCCATATCTGCCAGAGGTGTTACAGGTTTAATAAGAAACGATGGTAAGATGAGAATAATCGTTTCGCCAAAAATTAATCAAGCGGACATATATATAATTGAGCAAGCAATAAAATCTCCCGAACAAGTAATTCAAGAAAAAATGCTATTGGAACTCGAAGATTTAGAAAATGAATTTGTAAAAGATCATGTTTTTGCTTTAGGATGGATGTTAGCAAATCATAAAATCGATATAAAAGTTGCAATTGCTAGAGATGATTATGGTTCCCTTTTAATTGCAAATCAAATACAACAAGTTGGTCTTTTTCATCAAAAAGTAGGAATCTTTAAAGATTCTGAAGGGAACATTGTTACATTTAGTGGTTCAGTAAATGAAACTGCGATGGGATGGACGGGCAATATTGAAGAATTCAAAGTATTCCAGAATATTTACGAAGACCAAAAAGAGTATGTTGATGCAGATGTCAGCAAATTTGAACGGTATTGGAACAATAAATCCAAAAATCTAAATGTAGTAGACCTACCATCAGCAGTAAAATCAAAATTGATAGATATTGCACCCAATGATTTTGACAAAATAAATCTTGAAAAGTGGAGTAAAAAGAAAAATAAGGTGCAACTTTTTGAAACTCAAGAAAAAGCTATTGACGCCTGGTTTAACAATGGTCGTAAAGGGATATTTGAAATGGCCACTGGAACAGGGAAAACATTTACTTCATTAGGCTGCTTGGATAAACTTACAAACATTGAATCTAATTTTTTGACTATTATAACTTGCCCATATCAACATCTAGTTCAACAATGGAAGAGAGAATTAGATAATTTTGGTATTGAATATGACAAATTGATTATAGCTGATAGTTCTAATCATAAATGGAAAAGTGAATTAGTCGATACTTTGCAGAATATGCATATTGATTCCATTATGAAAACATCAGAAAATAGCAATAATATCGTTATTACTACTCATACCACCTTTTCTTCAAAAGATTTCAAGTCCATTGTTGAGGATTATAAAAATAACCTTGAATTTTTCTTAATCGCTGATGAAGTCCATGGTATTGGAGCGGCATTCAACAAAAAGGGAATGCTCCCTGCATACAATTGGCGGTTAGGATTAAGTGCTACACCTGAAAGATGGTTTGATGAAATCGGTACTAAAGAAATCTATGAATTTTTTGACAAAATCGTTTATAAATTAGATTTAGAAGATGCAATAAATACTATAAATCCAGCAACGAGCGAACCTTATTTGACAAGATATAGATATATACCAAAGTTCGTGCCCCTACAAGATGATGAATTGGAAGAATATATACAAAAAAGCAAATCTATTGCAGTAAAGTATGCAAATCAAAAAAAACAAGCAGAAAAAGATAAAATATTAGAAGCATTGCTTTTTAGAAGGGCCGATATAATAAAAAATGCCAAAAATAAATATAGCGTTCTTGAGAAAGTTTTGGACGAAATCCAAGATGATCTAATTCACACAATAATATATTGTACTTCAGAACAAATGATACCAGTTTTATCTATCATCAAAAAGAGAAAAATTATAGCACATCAATTCACGATGAACGAAAACCCAGGTCCAGTAAAAGAATATAACGGAAAATCTGAAAGAGAATATATTTTAGAGAAATTTGCTGATGGTAGTTACCAAGTATTAATTGCAATGAAATGTCTAGATGAAGGAGTAGATGTACCTCCAGCAAAGAGAGCTATTTTAATGGCAAGTAGTGGAAATCCTAGAGAATATATTCAAAGAATTGGACGTGTTATTAGAAGATATCCAAGTAAAAAAGAAGCTACAATATATGATATTATCATAAGACCAACTTTTGATTATCTGCCACCCAACATCAAAGAGATAGAAATGAAAATATTTGAAAAAGAATTAAGACGATGTGAAGAAATTGCAACCATTGCAACAAACAGTGCTGAAGCATTGAAAATGATTTATGCTATCAAAGTGAAATGCATGGGGGATACATTATGGCGAACATCAAAGTGAATGAAAACATATTAGGCACTATCAGAGAAGAAGCAAATGACAAATTAGTGGCGGATTTTTTGATTGAATTAATGTATGAAGAAGTTGAACATCCTGGCCATTGGCACTGGAAAAATACTTACAGATCTAAAATACGTGAGTATACAAAAATGAGGGAAAAGCATGAGAATTGAAAAAGTTGCCATTCAAAACTATCGCCAGCATATTAATACAGAAATTTTATTTAAAAAATTTTCAAGTAACGACTTACATATAATAGTTGGTGAAAATGGAACTGGAAAAACAAATATATTGAATGCTATTAACTGGTGTTTATATGGAGAGGAACCCCATATTTCCAATGATTCCAAAAAGTTACCTCTATTTAACCTTAAAGCAGTTGAAGAATTGTATGGTGATGAAGACCTAAAAGTAGCAGTTGAAGTTTGGGTTGAAACTGATGAGGAAATTACAATAATTTTCAGCCGGAATGCTATTTATAAAAAACCTGAGTTAGGAAAAAATGTTGATCCTTCGAATATAAATTTTGATGTCAAAATTGTTGGTTCCGATGGAAATACACAGATACATTTCAATGAAAAAGCTGCTAGTTATGTTGGCCGTTTTGTTCCAAAAGATATAAGGGAATTTTTCTTCTTCGATGGTGAAAGACTCGACCAATATTTCAAGGAAGCTACTGGTCAAAACATTCGTCATGCTATTTTTGAAATTTCTCAGATCGATTTATTGGAAAATCGCCTTGAATCAAAACTTGATGATTGTTTAAGTGAATTAAGAAGAGAGGCAGGTAAAAAAAGTCCAAAAATCGAAGAAACACGAAAGAGTTACGAAGAAGTTACTGATAAAATAAAAGATACAATTAAGGAAATTGATACATGCAAGCAACAAATAGAAATAGCACAAAATCAACTCCAAAAATGTGACGAGAATCTAAGAGGAGTTCCTGATGTAAGTGAGTTACAGGAAAGAGTGAAGGAACTTGATAAGCAAAAAATTGATAAAAAGAGTTTATACAAAGTTGCTTATAAAGAAAAGCAAGAGTTGCTTTTTGAAGTTGGTATCCTTATAAGGACATGGCCTGCAATTAAAAAAACGATTGCAGTTATTGAAGAGAAAAAGAATAAAGGTGAATTGCCACCAACTTATGACAAGGACCTTCTGTTAAGGACGATTGAAGATTCTATATGCAAAATATGTGGAAATCCACTAAATGAAAACACAAAAACACGTGTAAATAAGTTATTAAATGAAATAACATTATCTACTCAAGTAGCTCATGGCCTCCAAATAATGGAAGCTCCCTTATTTCAAATAGAACAAAAGCTAAAAAGATTCCAGAATAAGTTTGTTACTATTTCTGAACAGATTAAATCTTATGATGGAGATCTTACAAAGATTGAGAATGAGCTAGAAGACATTAACAAAAAAATTGGAGGTTACAATCTACCAAAAATTAAAGAATGGCATCAAGAGCAAACTAAGTTCAAAGGTATTTTAGAAAACGAAACTATGCGAAAGGGTGTCTTGCAAAAACGTTATGAAGGATTCATTGATGAACAAAAAAGATTAAATGAAGAATTGGATAAAGAAATTGAAAAAGGTCAGAAAGCAAAAGAGCTGAAAACACAGATTGATTTTTGTAAAAAATCATACGATGTTGTAAAGAGTACAAAGCAAAAAATAATGAATAATACTAGAGAACAAATAGAAGCAGAAACAAAAGCAATCTTTTTCGAGTTACTATGGAAAAAGACCACCTTTAAAGATGTGAAAATAAATGATGATTATAGCATAAGTCTCATTCATTTCATGGATTACGAATGTTTAGGCAGTATAAGTGCAGGAGAAAGAGAACTTTTGGCACTTGCTTTCACTTTGGCTTTACATAAAGTCTCTGGTTTTGATTCACCAATTTTAATAGATACTCCTGTTGCAAGGATCTCCAGCAAGCATCGAGAAAATTTTGGAATTGCTCTTGCTAATATTAGCGAAAATAAACAAACAATATTGCTATTTACCCCAGATGAATATTCTGAAAACATTAGCCAGATATTGAATAATTATGCAAATACACATGTTTCTTTGAAAATGTCCTCTGACGAAAAAGAGACACTAGTGAGAGGGATATAATGACTAGAAGAATAATTGATAGAATATTTGTCGAGAAGGACCAAAAAGAAAAACTATATTCTGAAATAGATATATTAGAAGAGAAATCGAGAAAAGAACAATTTTTTATGGCAATGTCAGTCGGTTTCAAAAATGGTGTAAGAAGAAAATTAATCAAAAAAGACGGTATGTTTTTATTAAAAAACTTACAACCAGAAGATGAAACTATACTTAATTCGATAGCAATTAGTGAAACTGATTCTGTAGAAGTTATTGCAGATAAAGAAAAAGTTTATGCAATTGCAGAAGAATATGCGAATGCTGGAATTCAAATACTATATGACAAAGTAAATTCTGTTCAACTTGGTACACTTGAAAAACATTTGGAATCAGAGATTGCCGAACTGTACAGACAGTTAGACATTAACAATAAAGAATGAGCGCCCTTTAAAGTATTTTTTAACAATTTGGTGATGCAATGAAATTTGATGAAAACAAAATTGGTCCACATTTAATAAATATAATTACTTCTGGATTATATGATGGAAATTTAAATTGCGTAAGGGAATATGTACAAAATTCCGTTGATGCAAAAGCAAAAAACATTAATGTTTCATTTGAAAATGGTATGAATTTAGTAATAGAAGATGATGGAACAGGAATGGACTTAAACGAATTAGAAAATGCTTTAAATGTAGGCATATCTAACAAAAATGAATTTAATGTTGGATGGAGAGGAATCGGAATTTGGAGTGGAGTTTCAGTTTGTGAAAAGATAGTGATAATTACAAAGAAAAAAAACAGTGGGAAATATCGAATAGAAATTGATAACAATAAAATCAGAAAAGAAATAAACAATACAAATTCTATTTTAAAAATACTAGAAAATTCAACTACAGACATTTCAAAATTGTCTTTAGGAAGAGATGATTCATATCTAGATGGTCAATTTACAATAATACGTTTAGAAAGGATTTTAAGACCTCAAAAAGATATATTTGAATCCGAAAATATAAAAGAGTACTTACAAAAAGTTACTCCTGCTTCATTTAACCCAAATGAATTTACACTAGGTTCAAAAATCGAGAATTATCTCCAGCAAAAAGGAGTCGCGTTTCCAAAAGTAAATATCAAATTAGAAGATGAAACAATTTATAGACCACCTTATACTACAGAACCTTTTTTTGAAAAAGTCATTACTAAAGATTTTATTGTAGGTGACAAGCTTGTTGCCGTAGGTTGGATATTGTCATCACAAGCAAATAAAGGACTTAAATCTCCGAATAAGGGTATTTTTTTCAAAAAGAAAGGTTTCACAATTGGAAACGAAAATCTAGTGAAAAATTTGTATGAAGGGTCATACAATGAATGGCAATTCGGCGAAATTCATGTTATTTCAAATGAAATCGTTGAAAACGCTGCAAGAAACCAGTTTGAGCTAAATAGTGGACTTGTCGATAAATTATATGAACAGGTTTCTGAATTCATAGGTTCACTTGATAGTCTTAATCGTTATCAATCATCTAAAGTACCTTCCTCTAATATTTCTAATGCTCAAAAGTATCTGAATGAGGGCAATATTAAAAGTGCCGAACATGAAATCAATAAAGCACATGAAAAAGTTACTAGAGTGAAGAATTATCCAAAAGACCCTGATTTAGGGCCTCTCAAGAAGAATATAGAAAAAAAGATACAAACTGACACAGACACATTGAAACAACTAAAAGAACAAATTCAAAAGTCCAAGGCTAGTCCCTCAAAAAACAAAATTAAAAAGGACCGATTAAATGCAACAATTGATAGTCTTCCAGATGATATAAAGAAGAGTATCAAACGCGCAAATTCAAAGGGAAGATTGATACCAGAAATTAGTATAACTGACCCTATAAGAGAAATGCTTGCAGAGCGGGTTGGGCATGATGACGAGATAAAAGAGTTGACCCAAGAAGCATATGGTTGGAAAGATGTACGAATAAATAAAGGGAATCGTATTTTAACTCTTGGAGATAAAGGCAATGACGCTAGAGATGCACGTTTAGGTCTTCTAATATATACTTTTCATGACATTATAGTAAATCCAACCAAACATGAAAAAAAAGGTTTTGAATGGTTTAATTCTTGTTCAGAAGAAGAGAAATTGGATGTGATGAATGAAATATATTCTACGCTTGGATTAATGCATCGTTTAATAAAAAATTCAAAGGAATTCAAGTCTAAAAAGGATCATAAGAAATAATCATATTGAGATCCTTTTTCTCATTTCACCGTAATCTTTATGACAAGGATGTACTAACTAGTAGCTATGAATATATTATTAGTTGAACCTGATTATTATACAAAATATCCTCCATTAGGTTTAATGAAATTAGCATCTTACTATAAGTCTTATGGGAATTCTGTTAAGCTAGTTAGAGGTATTGACAAGGACCTTGATTTTCATCCCGATATAATAGAAGTAACATCTCTTTTTACATATGCCTGGAAACCGGTGCACAAAGTGATTAAGCACTACCACAATCAGTACCCTGGCGCCAAAATAAACGTTGGAGGTATTTACGCATCTTTACTACCAGACCATATAAAAGAAGTATTTCCCTTTGTGAATATACAGTTGGGCCTTCATGAAGAAGCAGAAGATTACATGCCTTCATATGATATCCTAAAAGATGTCCCGAAATGGCAAGATTGGAATAGTTCCATTCTATTTTCATCAAGAGGCTGCATTAGAAAATGTCCTTTTTGTGCAGTTCCAAAAATGGAAGGTAAATTCAGACCTGTAGTAAAAGATGTTGAAAGATATATTCATCCAGAGCATAAAAAAGTGATATTTTGGGATAATAATTTTTTTGCTACCCCCCATTGGAAAGAGATTATTACAAATCTTAAAGATATGGGCCTAAAGGTCGATTTCAATCAAGGGCTTGATGCAAGATTGGTCGATGAAGAAAAAGCTTCCATGATTGCAGAATTAAAAATGGATACTATTAGAATGGCCTATGATGTACCAGAAGAAAAAGAAGCAATTACTAAAGCTGTCAATCTACTACATGCCAATGGAATCAATAAAAGAAAAATTCTGTTTTATAATTTGTATAATTTCTATGATGAAAATACCTCCAAAGGTGATACTCCAGAATCTTTTTTGGACCGGGTCAAGTATGTATTGGAATTAGGTTGTGTCTCATATCCAATGCGATTTGAACCATTGACATCATTAAAGAAGAATGAATATGTGTCCCCTTTTTGGGATGAGACAAAACTAGAGATGGTAGCTAAATCCAGAAGAGTCATTGGTTTTGGAGGTGTGTTCCCTCCTTATGAAGGTTTAATCAATAAGTTCGATGAGGCCAGGTCTTTTGAAGAGGCTTTTAGGTTGCGTCCAATTGAGTCAAAAGTTAAGGAGACATCTATAGAAACCAACAAAAAGCAAATGTTTTGTGCCTGATTTTTATAATGTAGATAGAAATTTATAGAAGGAATATACACTAAAACCAAAATGGTATATTTTCATTTCAAAATGTATGAAATAATAGATAAGGGGGTATTTTTATGATAAAAAATATTCATCTCGAAAACTTCAAAGGCTTACAAAACTCTCAAAAAATAGACTTAAAACCCCTAACTGTACTATGTGGTACAAATAGTAGCGGAAAATCAACAATAATCCAAAGTCTTTTGCTCCTAAAACAAACTTTTGAAAACCAATCGAGATATGGAAAAATAGTCTTAAATGGACAGTATGTTCACATGGGTTCATTTAAAAATATAGTATACAATCAAAATAAAAAAAATGAAGTAAAAATAAGTTTTGAAATTGAGCCCCTAAATAATTCTATTACGAAGCGATACAAAAAAAATCTTCAACATCGATTTTTACGTGCTTTTAGATTTATAAATAATAAAGGAGAAGATGTTAAAAAATCATTGATGGTTAGTTATGGCCTAAAATTAGATGATAAGACAAACAGAAGAGAGCCTATTATTAATAATTTTTATTTTTGCACTCAAAATTCTTCAAAAAATGAATCTTCAATAGGAACGTCTATACACATAAATCACAAAAAAAATAATGAATATGAATTAAAATGGAAAAAAACTCGTCCGCAACCTTTCGCTAATATTGATTTAAAAACATCTTCTTTTGAACACATAGACAAATATTTTTGTCCTAATTGCAATCGCAATCATAGAATAAATTCAGACGTTGGTTCTAAGCATTTTGTCAAATATATTTATTATGAAAACTTTCATGCAAACGGACATCCAGAATACACAAATTTGATACCTGAAGTCAAAATAGAAGAAGGACAAAATTTGCAACATTTAAATCGTCCTCTTTATTCATTGAGACATATTATGGAAATTGAATTTGGTGATTTTGTCTATATTGGACCTCTGAGAAAAGAACCTTCTAGAAGATATATCTATGAAGAAGAATATTTGAATATTGGAAATAAAGGTGAAAATGCCCCATTTATTTTGGCCCTTGAAGGGAAAAGAAAAATAGACCCTTATTATTATTTTGATGAACAAAGAGAAGAATGGGAATTAATAGAAAATGATAATCTAGAAAAAGCTGTGAACCGCTGGTTAAAGTACATGGATATTTCTGATAGTTATAATTTGGAATCAAAAGAAGAAATTATTAGATTGTATATACAATCTGGACAATATGGTGATTCAAAAATAACTTTAGCAGATGTAGGATTTGGAGTTAGTCAAATACTGCCTATATTAGTAGAAGGCCTAAGAATAAAACCAAGACAAACTTTAATTTTAGAACAACCAGAAATACACTTACACCCCAAATTACAAATGAAATTGGCCGATTTTTTTATTTCAATGATTCTTTCGAAAAAGAGAATTATAGTTGAAACACATAGCGACCATTTGATAAATAGAATTGTTAGAAGAATTATTGAATATGAAGATGAATCCATAAACTCAAATACAAATATTTTGTTCTTTGATTCAATTAATGGGCACACTCAAACCCGAAGTGTAGATATTGATGAAAAACGAGGTATAGTTGATTGGCCTCAAGGATTTTTTGACCAGTCTGCGGAAGAGAAAAGGGTTATTGTTCAAAAAGCAATCGAAAAAAGATTGAGGTAAACTTTTGGTATCTATATTTCATCCAAGTTCATTGTTTTGTAGTAATAATGAATGGAATGACCAAGAGTTTCAAGATTTATTTATGCATGCTTTGCTTAAACATATTGAAACCATCAATAAATTGGGAATTAAAGTAGCGTGGTCATGGGAATTTTTTAACTGCTTTTGGAATGAAGTACCTTGGTTTAAAGATGTTTACTATAAAAACTATCTTCTGGAGTCAATCTACGATGTTTTATACAATGCTTCGTATTTTTATGAATCACCTCCCGAAAATAGATGCCAATGCGATACAAGTCATTTGGATTATGAATTATCAGACCAAATAAATGAATCATGGTTTGTATTACTGCATCGTATATTACACAATGATAGAGAAGCATTCATTGTAATCGGTATTAATTTAGCGACAGACAAAAACTCAATTTCAATTGAATGCAATTGTACCCCTGAGAATTTTAATAAAGAATATCATTTAATAAAGGACCCTTCCCAATGGCACCTTAAAATTAATTACATGGATATATGTCCGACTAAATTAGATAATTGGGATTATAAATTTAAATTAGCACTTTTTATATGTAAGAGCCAACGCTTTGGTTCAAAGGAGATAAAACATCCGCTTAATAAAATAGAATTTGATAGTAAATTTAAAAAAGATTTTATCGATGTGAACCAGGAAAAGGAGAAAGAGAGAATATTAATTAAAATTGCTAAATTATTGACTTTGAATCATTTTGAAGCTGCTAATGATACAAGCATAAGAGAAGAGAAAATAAAAGAAGTTTATAGAATAAGAATTTCACAGGCTGCACGTATTCACTATTATGAAGATTCTGATAAAAAAATATTTTTGAGGTATTATCCTTCTTCAAAACACGATAGTCCCTTATAAAATTCATATAATCTAGCTGAATTTAAATCTGCTCAGCATTGAACAAAATACAAATGCTGTCCATCAAGGCAATACATATCCATTTCCAACTTTAATCTCTGGATCAAGTCACAACAATAAACAGCCACCACACCAAAGCATTCCTTGAGGATCCTACAAAGTTCATTTACAGTAACCCCATCATATGCATGACCTCTTAATTCCTGCAAAACCAAACTGGCTATTCTTTCTTCAGTTACTGTACCATCTACTTCCATATTGTTTATCATATAACTCAACATTTGGATGCCATCATTAAATGTGAGTTTGAATTCCATGGATTAAACTACTACATCATGATAAGTGGCCTTCCTGTAATGAGGGCAATTTGTCAGAGTAAACATTTTCCCATCAATCTAAATTTAGTAGTTCGATTTCATATAATAAGTATTAAATATGTATCAAGTGAAGTGAAAGTATTGCATAAATTCAAATTATAAATCACACTAATACGCAAATATTCCTGCAAGTGAATTTTATCGAAAATTTTAATATCAGATTGAAAACAAAAACTTTATTACAATCTAATATGTTACATAGTAGGGAATATGACAAAAACGCCGTTGTTGGCCTCATCAATTGAATCATTTGTGCATGGAATAGAGCACTACTTTTTAGTCTATGGTCACTCTAACAAATTCCCACTGCTTCACATTGACCAATCAATCGAATTATTGCTGAAAGCAAAAATTCAAAATATGAACGGATTGAGCATTTATACTAAAAAGGGAAAAACAATTGATTACCATGAATGTTTCAATAGACTAGAACAGAAAGATATTAAAATTCCAGAAAAAAGTTTGTTGGAAGAAATCCATGACAAACGAAATTCATCTCAACATCTCGGAGCTTCTTTTGACGATTATACTATTGGATATTATATTAAATTTACGCATTCTTTTTTCAAATTCTTTCTAAAAGAACATTTTGATGATGAATTAGAGGCCTATCTTCCAGACAATATAAAAACCTATCTTGATAATATAATAGTGGAGCCAACTAAAATTCACGAGGATCAACTCCAATATATAAATGAACTTATCGAAGAGGGAAGATATAAGGATTCAATAATTTCTTCATGGAATGCAATTGAATTTTTAATAAGAGGATATTCAGACAGAGACACTGGAAAGTCAATAGATGAAATTATAAAATCAATAAAAGAAAAAAAGCAAATCGATGATGGCAAACCCTTTAAATATTTAGAGGAAATAAAAACTTTAAAAGATAATATTATTTTCAGTAACGAAGAAGTAGATCAAGAAACAGCAATCGGCATTCATGACAAAATTATAGATATTGCTAATACAAATATAGTAATTGTTCCTGTGAAAACGGCTGAAAAAATAAGTTCAAAAAGGATATCAAGCGATGAAGATGCTGAACCTGTAAGAATTATTGATGATACTTCTCCTGTAGATGATATACAAGAATTGTATTATACCACATTAAAACTTTACAACTCTAGCAATAAATATTGCTCAAATTTTGAAGAGATATTTTCTCTCTATAAATCCCGACACCAATTAACAATTGATGAACAATCTGGCTATGAATTTTTAACTCAAAGCTCCATATACCATAAACTTCCTTTTTGGTATTGGGCAAAGAATTTAACAGATGATGAAATTTCAAAAATCATAAAGAGAAACCTGGATACATGGCCGTACAATACTGTATATTATTCTTTAGATGTATTGCTGTTACTTTCAAACCAGGAAAGTGATGATATCTTAAGGAAATTATCTAATGACCGCAGAATAAGTATAGTAAAAAAAGCATCTGATTATTTACAAATGAAAAAAAATGTAATGGAAATAAAAGATCATTTTCAGATAACTCCGTTGAGGACACTTGAGCATTATAAGAAAATAAATCCACATGAAGTCAGTTTACCAAGACCTTTTTCTGAAAATATCAAAAACATTGAATCTGAAGAAGAAATCCATTTTTTTTCAATTATAAAAGAGAACAATTTTTTAGAAGCATTGGAGCAATATTATAACAATGGCGATGAAACTATAAGAAAAAATATATTAGAAGCTCTTTCATATATTAAAGATAAAGATAGTTTTTTATTTTATTTAACTAAAATAAGAACCAATCAAGAATATAATATGTATAAAAAATCCATACAAAAACTTGATATTGCACTTTACTGCCCGAAACTCAATTGATGAAGCTTTTATTAAGTCTAATTCTTAAAGAATCAATACAATTATAAAAACTTCAAATTGATATCTCTTTTAAGAGATAACCATTCTTATCATTCCACATCTCCATTAATTCTAAACTCCGCATAAACCTGATAGTAATCCGAAACATCAGTGGTCAATTCCTCATCCAAACCAGATTCTAGATCATACTTGAACACTCCGGCTTCCCCGGTACAATCAGCGGAATCTGTCAGGACAATCTGGTCATAGGTGTAATCCGTGCTCTTTGTGGTTGTGTCGATGGAATCCTCAATTATTCAAGTATATTCATCAAGACCTGATGTGAAACCTTCATCAAAATAAGATCCGTCTGCGTTGAACCCCTCAATGATAATGAAGTCTCCTACATATGGATATGCAGATTGGGACTAATAAAGCACATAATCGATACCCAAGTTAGCTGGGTGAAAGTACTAGGACGTTTTACTGTAATTTCAGCGCCGGGGTTGGGATTCGAACCCAAGCACCCCGTTAGGGGAAACAGGTCTCGAGCCTGCCGCGTTTGGACTCCGCGGCAACTTTGTAAGCCGTTGGATTAGTCCGCTCTGCCACCCCGGCACAATGTGCTTGTTTTGAAGGAGTTTATGGCTTAAAAAGGTATCGAAGGGCGCAATTATTAGAAATCAAAGAGGCTTTTCTGGTTCTTTGCCTCTGGTGTCGGGTCATCGGGGTCGGTTTTTTGGGAACCGGATTTTTTGCTTGTTTTCAAATTGTCGGGCAGCTCGATCCAGCCGTATTTGCCCCCTCCGCCGGGGTGCAGGATTACGTCCTCATTCCTGAAGGCTTCGATACTTCTCACAATCCGGGGGTCCACGAAATCCAGCTGTGGGATGTCGGCCTCCAGCAGCACTGCGGTCTCACTGCCGAAACGCTCCACAAGAGCCTTCCAGGCCCCGTTCACACCCTTTGTATTGATGCTTGCATGTCCCAGGGCCATCATTATGATCTCTGCTAGGGGTATCAGGTGCAGGTAATCCGGACGGTGGGAAGGGTGTTTCGGGGTGTCATAGTTGGCCAGTTCGTTTACCCGGTCGGCCACGCCTTTCTTTATCTGGCCACCACAAACCCGGCAATTCCAGTCCAGGTTCATTGCTTCTTCCATTGGGTAATGCCGGTAACACTTGATACAGGCTGATTCATTGTACTTGCCTTCCTGCGGGAAGAAACCCACATTGAGCGCACAGCCATACCCCTCTTTCCTCAGGATTGCCTTTTCCACACCTTCAAAGGAGACATCCGGCACCTCCAGGCGGTTGAATTCCCGGGCCAGTTTGTTGGACCAGGGGGAATGGGCATCCGAATTTGAAAGGAATGTCAGGTCCTGCAGTTCTTCTATCCTGTCTGCATAATCACTGTCAGCACTCAACCCCAACTCCAGGAAGGCAATATTATCAGTCATATCCCCGTAGCAACTTTCCAGGCTGTCATGGTAGGCATACATGGCAGTCCAGGGGGTAAACGCATGACAAGGGCCGATGAGGGCTCCGACATCGGTTGCAATCTCTGCAATCTGGCCTCCGTCCAGTTTCAGCGTTGGCCTGCCGTCAACGGCGAGATCCCCGTATCCGGCCACCTTTTCCGCCAGTTCCTCTGCTTTGGATATGGAGGGAACCAGCAGCAGATGGTGTACCCTGTTTTTGTCCTCTATCTCAGTTGTAAGAATAAAAGAAGTATCATCAATGGCGACCGTCTCGTCATCCTGTGCATATTCCTTGATCTCACAAAGCCATCTGGGATGTATGCAATCTCCTGTTGCCACAAGATTGATTCCTTTTTTAGCGGCTTCCCGGGCCATTACAGGCAGTTCCATCTTTTGGGAACAGGCCATGGAATATTTGGAATGCAGGTGCAGGTCGGCATTGATCAACATGTTTATCCGATATAGCCCAGATCCTCGTCCGTTGGTGTTTCAGGAAGCATCTGTTGCTGTTGTTGCTGCTGTTTTGCTTCTACAAGGTTGGCCACGATTTTCTCCATCTCTTTAGCACGTTCCTCAAGTTCACTGATATCAACCTCGATATCAAGTATACTGCTCAGCACAGCAAGCAGTGACTGGGCACTTTTCGGGTCAACGAGATATCCGGATGTGTATCCCATAAGGCATGCAGCATTAATATCCCTGAATTTGCTCAGGCCAAGGAGGAGTCCCGAAGCTCCAACAATTCCGCCGTTGGGCTCTTTTTCCTTGAAGGTGACTCCATGCTCTTTAAGACTTTCTGTAAGGTCTTCCTGATTAACGGCACCCAGGACTTCATCAACATGATCCAGCTGTCCCGTTGGGAATCCTCCGAGGGTAAATATTCTGGAAACTCCGTACTCTTCGGCAATATCCAGGTACAGGTCACACAGTTCGTAATGCCCTTCTGAACTTGTACTCTGCTGGTCTCCTGCAAGCAGCAGAATATCCTTGCCATTTACCTGAAATGTATAGAATGCATTACTTACAAGCCTCACAGTACTATTTTCATCCACAAGTACCTGGGGCGGGAAAGAGGTGGAGTATATTTCCAGAAGTTTTTCTGCTTCGAATTGTTCGATGAGATGATCAACAACAAGTTTGCCTACATGTCCCACACCCGGCAGGCCGACAAGCAGGGTAGAATCCTGAATTTCAATCTCAGTATTTTGACGCACGATTTTTGTATTCTGCATGGGAATCAATTCCTTTTGCTCAATCTGCGATATTTCCCGTATGGGTCACGGGGAGAATAGCGTGCAGGTGAAGGTTTGATGGTCCTTCCCCCGCATTTGGGGCACGTTTCCTGCAGGGTGTATTCCCCGCAGGAAATGCATTTTAAAATCTTTTTACCCAATCGTTATCACGCCTTGGCAGTTTCCGCATGCCTGTGGAAGGCACCTTCTCCGCCAAGATATTCTATTTTTTCGATGGCTTTTTCTGCAGATTCTTTCAGGACAGATTCTGCAATCTTATAATCGGGAGCTATCACCCTGATACGATATCTGGGTGCACCGGTATATGTTATATCCAGACGGACATCTTCCATCTTCACTTCATTGGCGGCCCGTAAGGCCTCCTTGATGATCTCGATCCCGTTCGGTGCAGAACTTGTAAGGTCTATATGTCCGGCAATCTCCACAAACGGCAGTTTGATATTATCCTGTGCGAGTTTGATAATGATTTCAACAACTTTTTTATCGATCTTGAGGTTGCTGAAGGCAGCTTCCCCGCGCATGGCAGCTTCTTCAAAGGCAGAATATTTGCTTCCGAATTCTGTGTCAAAAGCATCTTCTACTTCCTGAAGTTGCTGTTTGTCGAGTCTTGCGTCTTCTGCGACGAACTGTAGCCATTTTTCAGCCTTCTGTTCGTTCTTCCATTCCTGGATCTTTGCCCTTTTCTGATGCTCATTTACATCCTTGAGGGAAAGATCAATATGGCGACGTGAGGTATCTACTCTCAGGACCTTGCAGACAATTTTCTGTCCTTCCCTGACGTGATCCCTGACATATTTGACCCATCCTGCCTTAATCTCAGATATATGGATGAATCCTTCTTTTCCGTCGTATTCCTCAAGAGTCGTGTAGGCGCCAAAGTCAGTGACATTTTTTACCGCACAGACTACGAAATCACCGACTTCAGGCCATTTGTTGTTGTCCATTAATATCCCTTATTCGAGTACTTCCAGTATATGTGTTGTAATTGTAGATTTTCCACCAGTTGGTTCTGCAAGGGTCCTGCCGCATACAAGACAGTTTACTTTCTGGCTTGCACTGCCAAAAATAACCTGCTCATTGGAGCAATCATTGCATTTTACTTTCAAAAATCTGCTGTTTGGTTCGGCCATTTATGCTCACTCCTTGAAATCGAATTTCTTTGCACGGAAGCAGGGTCTCTGATGTGCCTTGTTGCACTTGCTGCAACGGTATCGCAGGGCAATTCTTTTTGTTGGTTTGTCACCACTTGGGACCTTGGAGAACTTCCCACTGTTTCCTATACCAGTATGCCTTTTCTTCTGCCTTCTGATACGTGTGGTCATTGATTCCCTGCCTTTTTTAACCTTTTCAGCAACATGTTCTGTATGGGTTTTGCAGTAAGGGCAGTATGTTCTGAACCTTTTTGGGATCTTCATTATCTTCACACCTTTAATGTTGATTTTCATTCCTGATTTATTGGATATGCAGCACCGCGTTTTACCAGTCCCTGAGCATTCATGGAAGGCAAAACCACAACGTCTTCTGCTGCAAGTGTATAATTGAGATTATCCATCGCTTTTATGGTAGGAAGGTCTTTCAATATTCGGACAACAAAGTATTCCTTACTTATATTGTTTTTGCCCGTTTCTTCCTCTGCAGGGAGTTCCTGCGAGATGGTCCCGATTTCCTCTTCTTCATCTGCTTCATCAGATATTATACTTTCTTTCGCAAATCCCTTGTCCTGTCTATCCTGGGGGTTCATGATAGGTTCGAGCAATTCGGATCTTGCAATCTGGATTGCTGAAAGGGTGGCCTCAAAAACTTTGCGTTCGGATTCCAGGAGTTTGTCGAGATCCTGTCTGGATGAGATATTGGAAAATGCATTTGAAGTTGCTCTGGATGTTATTTTTCGGATTCTCCTGATAAAGATCGTTTCCACATCATTGAGGGCACTTTGCATTTCGTCTTCTAAAATCTTTGATTCAACTGATCGCGGATTGTTGATCTTTTTGATTTCCTCTTCCAATTCCTTTATATATTCATCAACCTTTTCATAAAAATTGTAGGGAAGGGAATTTAAAGACGAGCTGTTTTCCTGACGGAGAATACTCTTTAGTTCAGTACGATCCATATTCGGCAACCCCTCTGCACATTAAATACACTGCTGCATATTCGGGAAGTTCCTGTACTCCTTCTTCAACCCGGATATCCAGATCCATCATTTGTACTTCAAAAGGTTTTATGACTTTTAACGTTACCGGCCTGTCCGAAAAAGCAACAGCATCCTGAAGTGGTTTGAAATCCTCTATGTCTTCCAGACTTAATGGAATTACCTTCATTCCGGAGCCGCCATGCAGGGAACCCGGTAATCGTATCAATCTCTTTATATCTGCGGTGACCGGTTCGTCCACCTGTGCCGATCCCGCCAGCGTGACACGATGCTGGTCGATTGTATTATCAAAAAATTGGGCCATTATGGCTTTGAAATCCCTGATTTTCCCAAAATCCAGTCTTCCTCTGCGTATGTCTTCCAGGGCTTTACTGTCTTTGGATATCCGGTTCATCTGTTGCTGTGTTTTTTTGCCGAATCCTTTTATGTGCTTTATATCCGCAAAACGTTCTTTTTCTTCCTTTTGTCCTTCTTCTTCAAGATATGAGGCAATATACTCAGCAAGTCTTTTTCCCCATCCTGTATCGGGATTTTTGATGACATACTTGGAAAGTATCTCCGTTCGATCGTTGAAGGTTCGTGTGCCGGTTCCATGGTCTCCGATCATGAATTCTTTCTGGTAGAAATATTCAGATTTAATCCCCTTTCCTCCCACGTAATCCACAATTTCCCTTCTCTGGGAACTTTCCAGATTCCATATATGAGGGTCAGTTATATGGAAGTGGTACCCCCTTCCACCGGAAAAGACGGCTTTTATATAATCTTCGTCAAAACCAAAATCATCTACCAGAAAATCCAGCAGTCTCAATGATTCTTTCTTTACCATTTCCAGCATTGCTGCATAGGAAGTAGGTGCATCCTGCAAGTGATCAGCATCCAGATCAAAAATAAGGTCTGCGCCCTTCCATTTTTTCTCTTTCATTGTGGGTGCATCGGGATAATCATAAAAGGCAACCGAGTGATACACATGGGCCGGTTGCATTGATACAAGATAGTCTCTGAGTTCTCCTCCCGTACCGAATGCCTTATGCCTGTACATCATGGTTTCAGGCATGGAATCATACGATATGAATCCCCATTCACGTTTGGTCAGGGAATGGGGAACATGTATCTTTGCTTCCCTGTAATAATCATGGAACCTTGATTTGAGATAGCGTTTTGTTGATGTGTTCATCTTTCTCCATCTCTAATTTTTATCGGGGATATTAATCTATTGCACAAAACTTTATAGCCCCTTCCTCAATTAGTACAGTTTATGAAAGAAGAGATGACAAGTGCGGATGTGGCAGCACTGGCAACGGAACTTGGTACAGGGGAGGATTCCCTGGTCGATTCCAAGATCGGCAAGATTTATCAGCCCGGTGAGAACCTGCTGCGTATCCACCTCTATATTTTTAAGAAAGGTAAGGCCAATCTTTTAATTGAGGCCGGAAGCAGATTGCACCTTAGTGAATATATTCCTCCCAGCCCTAAAAATCCGCAATCTTTTCCTATGCTTTTACGTAAACATATAATGGGAGGGCGTATAACTTATTTCAGGCAATATGATTTTGACCGTATTATTGAGATTGGTATAAAAAGAGGGGACGATGAGACCGTTCTTGTCATAGAGATATTTGGACAGGGCAATATAATATTGCTTGACTGCGATAGAAAAATCATTCTGCCTATGAACCCTGTTACTTTTAAGGGCAGGCGTATCAGGAGTGGTGAGATCTATCAGTACCCTGAAGCGCAGTTGACACCTCTTGATGTGAATGAGGACCAATTGTGTGAAGTGTTTTCACATTCCGATTCTGATGTAGTACGAACCCTGGCAACGCGTTTTAATCTGGGAGGCATCCTCTCAGAAGAAGTCTGTCTGCGAAGTGGTATCGACAAAACCCTTCCTGCTTCGGAAGTTAATCCGCAGGTCGCCTCTAAATTGATTGAAGCAATGGGTGTCCTTTTCTCCCCTCTGGAAAAAGGGCAGTTAAAACCCTGTACTGTCAGCAAACCGGGTTCAAAAGAAACCTTTGATGTAGTACCCTTTGATCTTGAAAAATACACAGCCTTTGAAAAGAATTACTATGATTCATTCAATAAGGCACTGGATGATTTCTTTGGCAAAAGAGCTGCAAAATCCCTGGAACAAAAAAAGGAAGCCTCTGTGAAAGAAAAAACAGAAGACGTATTCCAGCGCAGGCTCAAACAACAAGAGAGTGCCATCAAGAAATTTGAGACGGATATAGAGAAAAATACCTCCATTGCTGAGAAGATATATGAACACTATCAGGACATAGAGCTATTACTGCAAACCCTGCTTGATGCCCGTGAAAAAGATTATTCCTGGAAGGAAATCCAGTCAATTATCTCGGATGCAAAGGATGGACTGCCTGCGGCTAAAAAGATAATAAATATCGATGGTTCACAGGGTCTTGTACTGCTGGACCTTGACGGCAAGAAGGTGAATATTGATGTACGGCTGACAGTTCCCCAGAATGCCATGCGCTATTATGAGAAAGCCAAGAAACTGGAAAAGAAGCGTAAAGGGGCCCTTGCTGCAATCGAAGATACGAAAAAGGCAATGCAAAAGAAAAAAGCTGCACCTAAAAAGCATTTCAAGGTAGTGCATAAGAAACACTGGTATGAACGTTTCCGCTGGTTCTATTCTTCAGATGGTTTCCTTGTGGTAGGTGGCAGGGATGCCACAACCAATGAGGAACTTGTAAAGAAGTACATGGAAAAACGGGATATCGTATTCCATACTCAGGCACCAGGAGCCCCGATTACGGTTGTCAAGACAGGGGGAAAGGACATTCCCGACACAACTTTGCAGGAAGCATCCGAATTCGTGGTTTCATTCTCAAGTATCTGGAAGGGAGGACAGTTTAGCGGGGATTGCTACTGGATCTATCCCGAACAGGTCACAAAGACACCGGAAGCCGGGGAGTACCTTAAGAAAGGCTCCTTTATTATCCGGGGTGAGCGAAATTATTACAGGGATGTACCAGTCAGGGCTGCGGTGGGTCTGGAACTCAAACCTGAGACCCGGGTAATCGGAGGTCCCGTGGCTTCTGTGAGGTCCAGGGGTGAACATGTTGTTGAACTGACACCCGGCAAATTCAACCAGAACGATATAGCAAAGAAGATCTATCGTATATATGTGGACCGTATAAAGGATGTGCATTTTGTAAAACAGATAGCATCCCCTGACAAGATCGCCAACGTACTGCCTCCGGGTGAATCAGATATCAAAGAGTGAATCGTGATTGTATGAGAGTTACCAAAAAAAACCTGAAAGGAAATGAAGGGGAGATCACCGTCGTACCGGAGACACTGGATGACCTCTGGCACCTTAAGTACATAATCGAGAAAGGAGACCTTGTATTCGCCTTGACCAAACGCAAATCTGATTCTGCAAATGATAAGATCCGCCCTGAAAAGACTGAGAAGAAGACTGTGCGACTTGGGATCAGGGTCGAAAACCTGGAATTCCATAAATTTTCCAACCGTCTCAGGATCCATGGTCCCATTGAGCACGGAATGGATGCCGGTTCTTATCATACCCTGAATGTCGAGGACGGCGTTGATATTTCCATAATAAAGCGCTGGAAAAAAGACCAGATTGAAAGGATCAATGAGGCAGAGGCATCCTCAAAAAAACCGGGAGTAATAATTGTTGCAGTCGAGGAGGGGGATGCCGACATCGGGCTTGTGCGCCATTATGGTGTGGAATCCTATGCCCACATCTGCCAGTCTTCGGGTAAAGGGGAAGGCACTTTAAGAGAAGTCTTTTTCAATGAGATTCTTAACAAGCTCAAATATGTAGTTTCAGATTCTCAGTCTGTCGTGGTTGCAGGACCCGGCTTTACCAAGGATGATTTTCTCAAATATGTTGAAGCAAATGAGCCTGAGCTTGCAGCAGGGATTATCGTGGAGGATACTTCCTCGATAGGCACATCTGGTTTTCAGGAAGTGCTGCGCAGAGGGGCGGTTGACAGGATTATGGAACAATCCCGTATAGCACGGGAAGCATCCCTCATGGATTCCCTGCTAAAGGAAATAGCTATGGACGGCAAGGTTGTTTATGGAGTGGAGGAAGTTAAACGGGCCAACAATTACGGTGCAATTGAAACGCTTCTCATTTCCGATGAATTCCTGCTGCATGAACGGGAAAAAGGCGAAGGTGGAGGAATTGATTCTTTCATAAGGAATGTAGAATATTCTCAGGGCAAGCTTGTGGTTTTCAGTACAGAGTTTGAACCAGGTCAAAAACTGGAAGCGCTTGGTGGAATTGCCGCACTCCTGAGATTTAAGGTTTGATCAGTGTTTGCGAATGGCCCTGTCGCTGCATTCTATAAAAGCCATTTCCTTGCCGTCCATGAACATCCGGATTGTGCCACCACTTTCTGAGACAGTTATTGCAACTGCCACGGTGTCCCTGGTTATAGCAGCTGCTGATACATGCCTGCCTCCCAATCCCTTATTTATCCCTATGTCCTTTGCATCAACATCCAGATAACGACCTGCGGCATGCACTATTCCTTCTTTAGATACTATAAATACCCCATCAAGCAGAGCAAATTCTTTAATGGATTCCCGGTTGTTTTTCTTTAAGATATTCCTTTCATCTTCAGGATGGCCTGAATAAGGGTTAAGGATCATCTGGTGGGAGCGCTGCATCACTTCTTCAAGATCACCGATTATAAAAGCTGTACCTACTGGGCTGCCTTCCCTGCCTGTGGAAGCAATTTCCAGGGCAATTTTAAGAACTGCTCTTATTACTTCAGGGGAGACTCTCTGTTCAAATTTTTCCAGGGTTTTTAAGAGTGGATTCCCTGAAATATTGTGGACAATTACAGCACCTGAATCATCTGTAATTACCAGTCCTACAACCTTTCCTTTTTTGATATTCCCGATTGCCTCTTCAATAGCTGCTGCATTTTCTACATCTTCTATGGAAACCGCGGCATCTCTCTGGATCTGGTTGACAATTTGTTTTAACCTTCCTTCTTCTTCGTCAAGAGGTATCAGGCTTTCAACGGCACTTCTCGATGGGTTTGCAGCAAAGTAGACGGGTATGTCACAACAAAATAAATTCCTGTCAACTTCTCCTGATACTATTATTGCAGAGGCTTTAATTTGTGTTGCAGTTTCAAGTGCGGATTTTACAAGTATGTCAGCGGTGTCCATTTCATCCCCGTTTTCTTTTATTTAGATTATATTTTTGCTACTATTAATTTTTGTCTATATAATAAAATAAGGTTTAGTATCCTGTGTCGTTATTCTATTAAAGAATACCATTAATTTGACTATGGTGATTTGGTTTGGTAAGAACATTTGTTGCTGTGGAGTTGCCGGTGGATTTTGCGCAGATAGTAAAAGAGGTGCAGGAAAGTTTCAGGGAACTGGGAAAAATGAAAATTGTCCCTGCGGAACTTGTCCATGTTACCTTGAAATTCCTGGGCGAAGTTGATGAAGGCAAAATTGCAGATATAGAACAATCACTTGAAAATATTTCTTGTGAGCCTTTCCAATGCCTTATAAAAGGGGCAGGGGTGTTCCCCAATGTCAGAAAACCGCGTGTATTATGGCTTGGTACCGAAGGTAATTTTGACCCTTTGCATAAGCAGGTTGAATACTACCTTGAAAAAGAAGGTTTTGAACCCGATTCGCGTGAATTTACCGCTCATGCAACCATTGCACGAATAAGACACATTCCTCGCTCCAATATGAACCAGTTTACCAGTACAGTTAAGGAAATGGAGGATGTCGAATTCGGGAAATTTACGGTTGACAATTTCAGGCTAAAAAAAAGTATATTGACTCCAGAAGGGCCTGTATATGAAACCCTCCGGCAGTTCAATCTTTAAGTTGTTCGTATTTAGCAAACCCGCTTGACCTGCTAATCTCTTTTTCACTATTTATAAGGAGGCATTCCACACCTTCCAGTTTTTCTATCATTTCAAGCCCCTTTTCTTCTTTCATCACAAAAACAGTAGTTGCAAGTGCATCTGCCTCCATGGCTGTAGGAGCTATTATCGTTGCACTGATCAGGTGTGAAGCCGGGTAGCCTGTGCGGGGATCTGCGATGTGTGATACGCTGGCGGATTTGTTGTAGTAGCGTTCGTAGTTGCCGCTGGTCGCAACAGCTACATTGCGGGCATTGATTATTGTTATTGGTTTTCCTTTCTTATCGGGGTCCTGAAGCCCGATAGACCACTCCTGTCCATCGGGTTTTTCTCCTATATATCGTCCGTCTCCGCCGGCATTGACAAATCCGTTGTCAATTCCGTTTTCCTGCAGGCTCACTATTGCTCTGTCTACAGCATATCCCTTGGCAATTCCTCCAAGAACGATTCCCATATTCTTTCCAATAATTATTGTGTTGTCATTTATGGTAATATTCGAGGAATTTACGAGGGAAAGGGTGTTGTTTATCTCTTTTTCTGTAGGGGGAATATTAGGTTTATTGGGTCCGAATTTGCTTGCCCACAGGTCCAGTACAGGCTTTACAGTTATGTCAAATGCCCCGTCGCTGATCTGTGAATAATAAATTCCGCGTTCAATTACGTATATTAAATCATCACTGGCATTTTGGATTTCCTTGTGCTCGTTGAGTCTGTAAATCTCACTGCTGCTGTTATAGGAATCAAGCAAATTGGATGCTCTTTCCATTTTCATGAAAGCATCTTCAATGCTCTTGTATGCATGTACTTCACTGTTATCCACAACAGTTATTGTGACATCTGTGTCCATCAGCATTCTTGTCTGGCTATATGTACGGTATTCTTCAGAATTATCTTCTGAGGTGGATTGCACGTATGCAAACCCAGCAGTTATAATGATTATTAATGTAAGAATTAACAGGTATTTCGGGTTCATGCGAAGGGAAATGAGGTGTTTTATCTTAAGCTTAATTCGAAATCTATAAATATATTCAATTGGTCAGTTCTGCCTTAATAATAACGAATCATGATTATGTCATCATTCCTGCTTTATGGCTATATACTCGCCACAATGGCGGATGCCTAATATGAAAGCAGGTTATATAGAAGGAATATATTGTTGCCTGAATGGCTCGATTGGTATTATGACCAGTATCTGAAGAAGTTGCAAAATTATAATGTGTGATCTTTATGGCAAATTTAAAAGCAAGTCTCGTTGCGATTTCATTTATCATCCTTGTATTAGCAGGGATAAACCTGTATTTGGGATACAGTGGAAACGATCTTCTTGCACAGCACTATATGACAGATGGTGAATGGACAAACTCAAGTTGTGGTGGCTGTCATATGGGTGTGTATGAAGAAGTTGCCGAATCCTCTCATGTACAGAGGGACATCGCCCAGTGGGAACCCCTAACCAATTATAATGTTGATGTACAGGGAGAAACACAGTGGGTCAAAGAATATGGTCGCTATCATCCGGGCGGGGGTGAACTGGAAGAATATGGTGTTGATATCGATTGTATGAGCTGCCATGAACAATATGGCTTATATGATGCTGAAAAGAGAGCAATGGCTTTTGAATCAGGTAATTTCTCCGCTGCTAACGATGCTGCTATGGAAGACGCCATTCCTGTGGTCCAGCAGGATCCCATACATGTGGCCACTTATACTCTGGATGTGGTAACACCTCTGCCAATGCTTGTAGCTTTCCATGATGCTGTGAACGCAGCTCCTGCCAAAACCTCCTGTATAGACAGTTGCCATGCAAAGGATGTACCGACAACTGCTGTGATGTGGGCTTCAGAGGATTATGAAGAATATGATGTTCACGCTGAAGTCAATTGTGTGGAATGTCACACTGCAAAGGAGCACATCATTGCCGGTAGTGAAATACCTGAATCGGAAACCGAAGATAATCAGATTAGCAGTGGACAAGAGGAGTCGGTGCATGGTGAATCGGTGACCATGAAGAGCTGTGAGGATGCAGATTGTCATGAGGGAATCTCCCACGGCCCAATTGCAGATGCACACCTGGAATTCCTGGAATGCCAGTCGTGTCATATCCCGGCCCTGCCCGGGGGTGAATTGCCCGGGACAACTCCCCTTAAGTCTTTTAACTGGTCTTCGGGCGAACGTGTGGATTCTTACAGAATGGAAAACTTTACTCCACAACTTGCCTGGTCCGATGGTGTGCAGGAAAGTGAGGTCAAGGTACCTGACAGCAAGAATGACAGTGATGTAAAACTTGCTCCTTTCAATGT
The DNA here is from genome assembly GCF_004104135.1 of Methanohalophilus sp. WG1-DM. Classification (NCBI taxonomy): domain Archaea; kingdom Methanobacteriati; phylum Methanobacteriota; class Methanomicrobia; order Methanosarcinales; family Methanosarcinaceae; genus Methanohalophilus; species Methanohalophilus sp. WG1-DM. The sequence continues at coordinate 125,821 of NZ_RRBA01000002.1, forward strand.
AGTGACAGGCAGCTGGTGGGACGCAGGCCAGGATCCTGAGGTCATTAACAATCCTAATACTAGTGCTTCTAAAGGAGATCCGATACCGACACCTGAGGTAAAGGCAGCTGATTCAAATGGTGATGGGACGGTAACTTCTGAAGAAATGCAGGCTTATGATGGTGACAGTGACGGTACACCGGATTATCCGAATGCTGTCCTGAGGCAGGTTGATCTTCACTATAAGCTGGGACACAACATTGCAGGGTCTGAAACCGGAATGGCAGAGCCCCTTATGTGTGACGACTGTCATGGGGTCTCTGCTTCGGAAACCCTTCAGCAAGTCCACTTTGAGGAAAGGCCGGATTGCCTGACCTGTCATGAAGTGCAGCCTGTAATTGACTGGGCGGCTCTTGGATATGACAGTGATCCCGCAGAAACAGATCCTCCTACCAATTTCTCTGCAAAGACCATAGATATTACAATACCCGGGGCAAAGCCACCTGAGGTAGAAAGGGAGCCTGCATTCTAAGGAGCTGGTACCAAATGGCAGAAATTAATGTAATGGAAACAATCCCTGAAAAAATGATTATTCCTCTCAAGCAGCACAAAGGAGACATTTGTGAACCTCTTGTAAGTAAAGGGGAAGTTGTTAAGGTTGGCCAGAAGATCGGTGAGTGTCCTTCTGATAAATGTGCTGCAATCCATTCCAGCGTCTGCGGGGAAGTGGTTTCAGTTGAGGAAAGTTCACATCCATCCGGCAACAGGATAAACAGCGTAGTTATACAGCCCATAGAAGAAACAGAATGTGAAGATTTCACTCCCTTCAAAGATTCCGGTAAGGAACAATTAATCTCGGCTATCAAAGAGGCAGGTATCGTGGAAAATTACGGTACTCCCACTCACCTAGTATTGAATCCTCCGGATTGTGATATAGATACAGTCTTGATCAATGCCACCGCATCGGAATGGGTTGGTCATAATTATGAAACTCCTCTGGAATACGCATCACAGATGCTTGATTCGCTCCGATTGTTGATGAAAGCTGCCGGTGCCAGCCGGGGGGTCATTGTTTTGAGAAATGATGATAAGGATTCAATCGATGCCTTTGATGGGCTGGATTATGAAGGTAAAACTATAATGGTGTCCCCTCTTATCGGTAAAAGAAGGGTTGATTATTATTTCAATGACCAGAATACTGATATTATCGTAGTTTCACAGGACAAGATATACGGCAAAAATATTTTTGAATATTTCACTTATAATGTGACAGGCAGGAAAGTACCTTTCCGTTGCACACCGGCCAGCGCAGGGGTTGCTATATGTGGAGTGAAATCCACAAAAGCCATTCATGACCTGGTCAATACCGGAATGCCATATATAGAAACGGTGGTTACTGTATCCGGTCAGGTGAATAATCCTCAACATCTACTGGTAAAAATAGGTACTACTTTCAGAGATGTCATCGAAGCCTGTGGTGGTTATAGTGGTGAACCTGCGAAACTGATTTCAAATGGCGTAATCACAGGAGTGGCACAGTATGAGGAAGAGGTCCCGGTTACCAAAATGACTACCTCTATTATAGTTCAGGGTAAAGATGAAGTACTAAAGGATATTTCAAAGGAATGTATCCATTGTGCCCGTTGTGTCGATGTATGCCCCGTCGACCTGATCCCAAACAGGATAGCAGCTCTTGCAAATCAGGGTCGTTTTGATGAATGCAAGCAGATGCATGTGGAAAATTGTATAGAATGTGGTAGATGTTCCTCGGTCTGTCCCAGCAAAATACACATAATGCAGTTGCTGCAATATTCCAAGGAAGCGATTGCAAAAGCATATGAAGATATGTTTGAAAAGGAATCATCGAATCTTAAATTAGGATGTGCATGCGGAAGTGAATAACATGACTCTTACAATATCAGCTCCCCCTCATATCAAGCAAGACACTACATTCAGAAAAATAACCTGGATTAAATTTTTGACCCTTCTGCCGGTAAGTCTTGTATCAGTTTACTTTTTCGGACTATATGCCCTTGCCCTTATTCTTGCAGGAATTGGTATGGCGGTAGTTACGGAAGTGGTAATACAGAAAGCCTTCAAAAAGGAAGTTACAGTAGCTAATGGCCATGCCCCATTGATCGGGCTAATGGTTGCCCTGCTGGTGCCAGGTGAAGCTCCTATATGGATTCCGATAGTAGGCGCCTTTTTTGCAGTGGCTATCGGAAAACACGCCTTTGGCGATATAGGTTCATACATTTTCAATCCTGTGCTTGCTGCCTGGGTTTTCCTGCAACTGGCTTACTGGTCTGCTATGTATCCTGTATCTTTCCCCGAATTGGGTGGCATATCCGATCTGTTTCTGGAAAATGGAGCAGGTATGCTTGTCGGTGTATCCCCGATTGCTTTAGTTGGCGGATTATATTTGATTTTTAAAAGATATGTAGAATGGAAGATCCCGCTTTTTTATGCGTTGACAACCCTTGTGCTTGCCCTGTTGATTGGGGATAAGATCGGTCATGTGGTAACTGGTGCATTTATATTTGGTGTGTTATTCCTTGCAACTGATTCTCCTTCATCTCCCGTGACAAAGAACGGAAGAATAATTTATGGTATTCTCTGTGGTCTGTTGACTGTGATATATGGTCACTTTGCAAACTATGTATTTGCGGTTTTCTATGGTATATTCCTGGCAAACTGTGTAGCATCATTTATTGATAATAACACTTTGCCTCGCTCATTCGGGGAAGAATCCTTTCTTCAGCGTAAATACCGCTTAATGATGAATAAAATACCCCTTGAAAAACTGGGGGTGAAAATTGATGACTGAGTCCCGTAAAGACATTGCAGTAATCATAGGAAAGCTGGTTCTTGTTAGTTTGGTTGCAGCTCTACTGCTAGGCCTGACTTATGTACCTACGCAGGAGCAGCTTGAGAAAAATGAAAAAGAAGCCAAAAAAGAAGCCCTGTCCCAGGTAGTCCCTTCTGCTTCTGATTTTGAGCCAGTGTATGGTAATGAGGTAAATGAAGACGGAGATCGCAAGATTCTTTATTACAAAGCACTGGATTCATCGGGTAATGTGGTAGGTTATGCTTTCTTCACGACTCAATCCGGTGCTCAGGATGTGATTCAATTGGCCGGTGGGGTAGATGCTTCTTTCAATAAAGTTACAGGAATGGAAGTAATGAAGCATTCTGAAACCCCGGGTCTTGGTTCTAAAATTACGGAAGAGGATTTTAAGGGCCAGTTCCGTCAACTCCCCATAGGTGACCTTCAGATCTCTAGTGCCGGCGGTTCAATTGACGCCATAACCGGTGCTACGATATCCTCCCAGGCTGTAGTGGACGGATTAAACGCAAAGATCGATGAAATAGAGGAGCAAGAAACGTAAAACAGGTGATTTTATGAGTAAAGCATTCAACGAATTCATTCGTGGAATTACAAAAGACAATCCCATATTTGCCCTTGTACTGGGTTTATGTCCTGCTCTGGCGGTAACTACATCGGTTGATAATGCGATAGGAATGTCTGCTGGTACAGCTTTTGTATTGGTTGGAGCAAACCTAATGGTTTCTGCTTTGAGAAATTATATTCCATCCACTGTAAGACTTCCAATATTTATCCTCATTATTGCTACATTTGTGTCCATCGTGGATATGGTTATGGAGGCCTATACACCTCCTTTATACGCAGCACTGGGTGTTTTTATTCCCTTGATTGTAGTAAATTGTATAATTATTGGACGTGCAGAGGCTTATGCTAATAAGAATAACATGTTTTATTCCCTGATAGATGCATTGGGAATTTCTGCAGGATTCCTGCTGGCTCTGGTTACAATAGGTGGTATCCGTGAACTTCTGGGTACAGGTCAGATTGTAGTGTTTGGCCAGATGATAGTGAGCATTCCAATGATGTCTCCAGCTTCTTATATGATATTGCCTCCGGGAGCTTTCCTTACAATAGGTATCCTTATGGCTATTATCAATCACAGGCGTGCAAAAAAACTTGCAAGAGGTGAATAAAATGGTAGAAAAAGCTTTATTTGCCATTTTCATGGAAGGTCTTTTCATAAAGAACTTCCTTATAATACAGTTTCTTGGACTGTGTTCATTCCTTGGTGTAACCAAAGATACCAAGAGTGCAGCAGGTATGTCCGGCGCTGTTATTTTTGTAATGACAATGGCTTCGATTGTTTCATATGTAATTTATACCTTCGTCCTCATTCCACTGGATCTTCAGTTTTTGAGACTTATCAGTTTCATTGTGGTAATTGCTGCTCTTGTGCAGCTTGTAGAATTCGTAGTGCGGAAAAATATTCCTTCCCTTTACAGGTCGCTTGGTATCTACCTTCCCCTTATTACCACTAACTGTGCCGTGCTAGGTGTGGTTTTGCTGAACGTTATGAATGAATATTCATTCCTGCAGAGTCTTGTATTTGGTATATCGGCAGGCATGGGTTATACAATCGTTATGGTGATGATGTCAAGTATCAGGGAAAAAACCACCATCCTGCCAGTTCCTTCTGCAATGAGGGGCCTTCCCCAGGCATTCCTGATTGCTGCAATGCTTTCAATGGCTTTTGTTAATTACTTCAAGGTGATACCCTTATGAGCATGCCAACCCTGCTTATCCAGTCAATGGCTACTCTTGGAGGCCTTGCCCTTGCAATCGGTGTTATGTTGATTGTTGCTTCCAAGAAATTCAAAGTGGATGTAAACCCTCTTGTAGAAGAAGTAAATGAAATTTTGCCAGGTGTAAATTGTGGTGCATGTGGTTATGCCGGATGTGCTGACTTTGCTGAACATGTGGTGGAAGACAATGCCCCACTTACCGGATGTCCGGTTGGCGGTTTTGATGTAGCAAAGGAAATAGGAGGTATTCTGGGTCAGGAAGTCTCCGAAGGTGAAGCTGAATTCCCTTATGTTAGATGCAATGGCGGTGTACATTGTGTGGACCGATTCAATTATGAGGGTATTGAAGATTGTAAAGCCGTAATGATGCTTTCTGAAGGTGAAAAAGGTTGCAACTACGGATGTATGGGCCGTGGAACCTGTGTACGGGCTTGTCCATTCGATGCTATCTATATTGGTGATGAACGTTTGCCCAAAATTAACAAGAATTTGTGTACAAGCTGTGGTCTTTGTATTGAATCCTGTCCCAACGATATCCTTGTATTTGCAAAGGAATCAGAAAAGGTACATGTAGTTTGCATGTCCCATGACAAAGGAAAGACTGTAAAAGCGGTATGTGAAAACGGTTGCATTGGTTGCAAACTTTGTGAGAAGGCATGTCCTGTGGATGCAGTACATGTAACCAAATTCCTTGCAGAGATCGATCAGGAAAAATGTATATCCTGTGGTAAGTGCGTGGAAAAATGCCCACAGGGCTGTATTGAAATGAGGTGATTTGATGAGTCGTCTTGGTTATTCAACAGTTACCGGATTGGATGAAAATGTTGAAGCCGTGCTTTGCTATGTGGGTTTCTGGATCACAGGTCTTATCTTCCTTCTCATAGAAAGGGAGAACAGGTTTGTACAATTCCATGCATTGCAGTCAATACTAACGTTCTTGCCTCTTTCCATAGGCATCTATCTTATTGCCTGGATTCCATATGTAGGTTGGTTGCTTGCTGATATTGCAGGTTTTTTTTCCCTCTTTCTGACACTTGTACTTGTCATAATGGCATGGAGGGGTGCAAAGTTCAGGTTGCCTTTTTCAGGAAAACTTGCCTATGAAGAAATTTACAGATGAAGTCATTTCTGGCTTCATCTACTGTCATGTTTTGCGAAAATTTAAACTCTAATTAACTCTTATTTTTGCTCCCCCTTGCTCGCCGAATTTGGAGGATAGCTATGAAAGAAGAAATATGGATTGAAAAATACAGGCCCTACAGGCTTGAAGATGTGGTGGGACAATCAGATACAATTGAAAGATTGCGCTCCTATATAAAAACCAATAATCTTCCACACTTGCTTTTTTCAGGTCCGCCCGGTGTAGGAAAAACTGCTACTGCCGTATCGATTGCCAGAGAACTTTTTGGGGATGATTGGCGGGAAAATTTCACTGAACTGAATGCCTCGGATGAGCGTGGTATTGATGTGGTCAGGAACAAAATAAAGAATTTTGCAAAAACTTCTCCAATAGGTGGAGCGGATTTTAAGATAATCTTTCTTGATGAGGCAGATGCTCTCACACCTGATGCGCAGTCTGCATTGAGACGTACCATGGAACGCTATACGAACAATTGCAGATTTATTCTTTCATGTAATTATTCTTCCAAGATCATTGAGCCAATCCAATCCAGATGTGCTGTTTACAGGTTCCGTCCTCTTTCCGATGATGCAATAGGCAAACGTTGTCGGTATATAGCAGAAAAGGAAGGTCTGGATATTGCAGATGATGGTATTGAAGCCATCAAATATGTTGCAGAAGGGGATATGCGCAAAGCAATAAATGCCGTTCAGGCTGCTTCAATGTTTGATTCCAGTATCCATGCGGACAGTATTTATCGGATTACTGCCACGGCTCACCCTGAGGAAATAAAAGACCTCTTAGAAAGTGCTCTTGGGGGCAATTTTATTTCATCTCGCAAAAAACTTGATGATTTAATGGTTTCAAGGGGTTTATCGGGTGAAGATGTTGTAGGTCAGGTTTACAGGTCTCTCTTTGATCTTGACATGCCTGCCCGGAAACTTGTCTCAATTGTTGATGTGCTGGGTGAAATCGATTTCAGGATAACTGAGGGGGCTGACGAGCGCATCCAGCTGGATGCTTTACTTGCCCATCTCTCCATTGAAGGTGAGGAATAAGGTTATTGAATGCTTTTTGGTGGCCATCTTATCGGTTTACTGGGTTCTGTTCCTTCCTGGCTTGCTACCATAGTAATGGCTGCTTTGCCGGTAACCGAGCTCAGGGGTGCAATCCCAATAGCTATAGGTTTATACAATATGTCTCCCCTGGAAGCATATTTTCTGGCTGTTTTTGGTAATATGCTTCCAGTGGTGCCTCTTTTATTGTTTCTTGAGCCGGTTTCATCCCGGCTCAGGCGTTTTTATATTTTAGACAGGTTTTTTGGGTGGCTTTTTGCACGCACCCACCGTAACCATTCGAAGAGGTTTGAAAAATACGGAACCATGGCACTGGTTATGTTTGTGGCCATCCCGCTTCCGATTACCGGTGCATGGACCGGTTGTGCAGCAGCTTTTGTTTTTGGAATCAAATTCAGACACTCTCTTATTGCCATTCTGGCAGGGGTCATGATTGCCGGTTTTATAGTAACCATATCCACACTGATAGGAATTGGTGTTATGGGTCTTGCAGTTTAAACTTAGTCACGTGTCTTGCGTGCAATATCAACTGCCATTTTTATATCTACTTCTTTAACAGTTTTCCTTCCTGCATGCCTGGCAAGAGCAATGGCTTCAGTCGATATTTTCATGCCATATTCTTCCAGTATCCTGGCAAGCTCCTCACTTGCACTTTCACTAATTCTCTCTGCACCTGCTTCTCTGATAACTCTTCCAACCGGTGCAACTGGTATTATTGTCATTCTTTCTTATGTCTCCTTTATTGGGCGATTAATGTATTTACTGGGTTAATCATCAATTTCTTCATCAAAATCGATACTGACACTACCTGATTCTTTTGCCAGTGTTTTGGAAATGAATCCTGATTCAAGATGGCAGGCATGAATTGCTCCACTGGGTACGATACAGGTCGGACATGTGTGTGCTTCCTGTGCCTTTTTGGTGATGTAGTTGTCCCGTATGTCAAAAATTTCCATTCTGGGTACTTCCATTTTTGACATTGCCTGTATTTTTTTGCAGTCACTGGTAATATCGACTTTAACTTTTTTTCCTTCTTTTTCTGCATTAATTTTATGCTTATAACCACAGATTCTTGAGTTTACAGTAACTTCTGTCATATTTTAACTCCTGTTATGATTGGTGCTTCTCTCTGATAATTATGTTTGGTGGTCTTATATAACAGTTATGCACACATGTCACAAAACCACTATGATTATGTTCCTAACTATAGTTTTTCTCCGGGAATAATTCGACATCCTTAAATATCCAAAAGAAAGAGATTATTAGCAGTTCATTAAAATGACTTAATCATTCTTTTATGAGGGATACAAATTGGACAGAGATAAAATAATTGAACAGGTTCTTGAAAAACTGGGTCAGGTAAAAGGTGTAGGTGCTACAACACTACTTTCTTCAGAGGACAGGGAAACCATAAGAAAAATGGAGGAAAAGGCTGACCAGATGACTTTAATGGGTCTGGGTAGAGGTGATAATCAGGGTGTGAAAAAAGTACTTGATATGGACGTACTTGTGTCTTTCTTTACGGACATGGATTATGAATGGCCCTCTGGCCCAAATGTAATCTTAAAGCATAAAGATAAAAAAGTGGGTGAAGACACTGAGGATGCCGAAAGGATTAAAGAAGTGGAAAAGTGTGCCGATTCTCTTGTAATAGGAAATATTATCATTTATGACAAAGAGGTCCTTATGGATGCCAATAGCAGCAAGGAACCGCTTGTAGTTGTCCTCCCACCCAAAGAATGTGAACCTGTAGGCTGTATTGAAGGCGTTAGTGATGCAATTCTGGCTTCCCCCTCACCTCCTACTGATGAATACATTAAAGAAAGGATGTGTGAGAAGAACGAATGTGGGAGCGGTACATTCCTACTGGGATTTGATTTTGAGAACAAAAGCTGATTTACAGCGTATAGCAATTTAATTATTATGTAACAGTGTGGTTTTGTGATTACTTCACAAAACCTTATATACCTTTGAATTTTATCTTCTTTATGCATTACTTTCTGTATTAATAGAGGTGTATAAAATGTATGGTATTGCTCTAGATTTGGGAACAAGTGGTTTTCGGGCACAATTGATTGATCTTGATACGAAGGATGTTTTAAAGACTGCTATTACAATGCGCCATCCTCTGCCGGGCGGAAATGTGATGGATCATCTGGATTTTTCTATTCAGGTAGGTCCTGATATTTCACATGAAATAATGATGGATACGGTAAAGAAAATAATCGAAAGACTTGATGTTGACCCGGCAGATATCAGACGTATTGCTATATGTGGAAATCCTATACAGCTTTCAATTTTCCAGAACATTGAGATCCGCGACCTGGCGTATGCAGGTAAAAACAAACAAAAAAAGCTTGGTGTCGAAAATGTGGTGCGTGATGCCCGGGTTTTCGATGCTTCTGAGATATTTGATGGTGTGATTCCCCTTCCAAATTGCGAAATCATAGTCCCTCCCGCAATCAAACATGAAATTGGTGCCGATGCACTGGCAATGATGATTAAGACCGATTTCTATGAACAGGAAAAACCTTCTCTTGTAACGGATTATGGTACAAATGCCGAAATGGCACTTAAAGTAGGGGAAAAGATTATTACTGGCAGTGCAGCTGCAGGTCCTGCAATTGAGGGGCAGGGTATATCCTGTGGTATGCTTGCAAGTCCCGGTGCAATATCCGATGTAAATCCTGAGGGTGATTATTGGAGAATTACGATTTTGGATGAGGATATGTCTCCCCGTAAAGCCCATCTGATTGACCCGGCCACCGGTGACATAAAAGAAGCCAGTGACCTGATTGCAAAAGGTATTACCGGTACGGGTGTAATTGCATCAATTTCGGTTGCCCTGGATACTGGATTAATCGAGAAACTTCCAAATCTGCCCAACGGTAAAATTATCCTGGCTGATGGTGTGGAAATTTATGACAGGGATATTGAAGAAGCAGGCAAAGCTATTGGTGCGATACGTGCTGCACACCTGACTTTACTTGTTGAAGCAGGTCTTGCCTATGAAGACCTTGATTATATGTATATGTCCGGTGCAACAGGTGCATATATTGATGCGGACAAAGCCAGGATACTGGGGTCCTGTCCAAACTTTTCCAAATCAATAGTGCAATTTGGTAACACTTCTATCTCCCTTGCAAGGGAACTTGTATTTGATGTAGGTCGTCTTGAGGATGTTAAGGAAGTAGCCAACAAAATAAAGGCCGACCATTTGATGATGGCAGAAAGCCAAACATTCTCGAACTTCTATGTTTGTGAACTTTCCTACTGGACACAGGGAATGCCCATTGAAACATACAATCAGATGCTTGAAATGTATGGTCTTCCAAAATTACCTGAGCTTTACAAGGATCCTGTAATTGAAAAAAGGGTCTCAAAGGATATTGATGAAGTAGGCAAAGAAGGCCTTGAAGTTGTGAGAAATCTGGGTATCGTAATAGAAGAGGAGGCTCCGGATTGCATTCTTTGCCGTAAGTGTGAAGAGGAATGTCCTGAAGATGCTATTATAGCGCTGGAAGAAGGCGGTAAGAAATATGTGCATTATGATAGTGAAAAATGCCTTGGGACTTCCTGCCATCGATGTGTTGCAATTTGTCCGGTGGATGCAATTCATTACATAGACATTGATATCAAAACAATCTGATGTCTCTTTTTTTTGAGCCGGTGCGTGTGTGGCGCACCTTTTCCTATTTATAAGTTCTTTTGTGCCAAGAGTAACACATCCAACATTAAATTGAGTATATTTTGAATATCAATTTATAATGCGGTGATAATTTCAGATATCTCAGGCTGAACAAAATAATGTTCTGTCTGCTTCTTGCAGATAGGAGTTCTTTTTTGAAGTAAACATTAATGATTCTCTCTATGGATTCACATTTCTAATAAAAGATTTATATATGAAAACCTTTTTTTGGTTATCGCATTAACCTCACTGGGAGATGACAGGGTGGAGTCAATATATTTCTTACAGATTGCACTTGCTGTGCTTCTTATGACTATTATAGCTCATCTGCTGAGTATGCGTTTTCGTATGCCTATATTGATCTTCCTTCTGATTGAAGGAATAATCGCAGGTCCTGAAGTTCTTAATATATTGGATCCCATGATTTTAGGTGAAGGCCTCTCAGCAATTGTTGCCCTTTGTGTGTCTGTCATTGTTTTTGAAGGTGGCCTTCACATTGACCTTCATTCTATACGTAGTATCCAAAAAAGTGTACTAAGACTTGTTATATTTGGTATTGTTATAACATTTATACTAGCCACGGCTGCCAGTTACTATATTGCAGGACTACCTTTGAATATTGCTGCCCTTTTTGGTGCACTTGTAACAGCTACCGGTCCAACTGTAATAACTCCACTTGTAAGGAATGTCAATGTTTCCCATAAAGTTAGCAAGATACTTGAACTTGAAGGTGTTCTCAATGATGCTGCAAGTGTCATATTGGCGGCACTTATTTTTGAATTGATTGTCTCACCTCTTTCCGGCTTGGAACTTGTCAGTTTTCTCATACAACGAATAGGAATGGGACTGATTTTAGGGCTGGCCAGTGGCTTTTTGCTGCGAAATATCCTTGGCAAAATGCTTCTTACTGAACAAACCGTACGGTTCATTACCTTTACAATGGTGATTGCCACCTTTGTGATTGCTGAATCTTTTGCCAATGAATCGGGAATTCTTGCCGTTGCAATATTTGGTATTATGGTAGGTTCATCCAAAGTTCCCTATAAGTCTGCACTAAAAGAGTTCAAGGCTGATCTTGTATTGATGATGTTGTCTTTGATCTTCCTGTTACTTGCAGCATTATTGCGTTTTGATTATATTATACAGATAGGGTTTGTGGGTGTAGCGGTTGTAATGGTTTTGATTTTTGTAGCCAGGCCAATTTCTGTATTTCTTTCTACCAGGGGTACATCTTTTAATCGGAATGAGAAATTATTCGTTTCCTTTGTTGGTCCAAGGGGCGTGGTTCCAGCTTCGATTGCAACCTATTTTGCAGTAAAGTTAAATTCAATGGGGATGGTAGGCGGTGATGCCCTTGTAGGACTTATATTTATTACCATCATCATTACGGTTTTAATGACCGGTTCCCTTGCCAATCGTGTAGCTAAGTTCTTAGGAGTGATTCCAATGGAGATACTTGTTGTAGGTGGCGGTGAGGTTGGACAGATTCTCGCCGAGCGTTTTGAAAAGAGAGGGGAAAATGTAGTGGTTGTAGACCCTTCCGAAGAAAATTGCCAGAAATTGATGAAATCTGATATAAGAGTTGTGCATGGTGATGCGGAAGATATTAATGTCCTTAAGGAAGCAGGAATTGATCATGCTAAATATGTGGTTGCAACTACTGATGAGGACAATACTAATCTTTTGATTTGCCAGATTGCCAAGACCAAATTTAGTTTTGATAAGGACCAGATCGTTGCACGTGTAAATAATATTGAAAATCTTCATGCTTTCTGGGACCTTGAAATAAGAGCAATGAGTCCTGCAATGACAACTGCTCTTGTGCTGGATAATATGGTCGGCCATCCTCATATGTTCTCCATGTGTGAAGTAGAGGAAGGGGCCGCCATCATAGAGGCACATGTAAGTAATCCCAAAGTTGTAGGCAAAGCTATAAGGGAACTTAACTTGCCTGAAAGCAGTCTTCTGCTTATGGTTAGAAGAGGTGAGAAATCCTTTATTGCCAATGGAAGTGTCGTGCTTGAATATGACGATATTGTAACTATAATTGGTGAAGGCGATTCAGCACAGAAGGTTGCAGACCTTTTTGAGCGTTGATTACTTTCAGTCCACTTCAAACATCTATATATACCCAAACGCCATATTCGTCTTTGCCTCTCTAGAATTAAAAACAAGAGGTCAAGGTGATTTTATGGAAGATATTGCAAAGAGTATACAGACCCAATTTAAGGATATGGGAATAGAAGTTCCTCTGGAAGAGATTGAAGAACGGCTAGATAAACTTGTTAACAAGTTCAAAGTTCCTGCCAATGAGGCACGAAAAAATACTGTAAATGTTTTACTTAAGCAGTATAATGTCAACAAGAATGAATTTTTCAACCAATCAAAACCCGCAACAATGTCTAATATTGCGGATGTGAAAGCAGACCAATGGGTAAATGTCGACATTAAAGTACTACAATTATGGGATAATTCAAACAGTTCAATTTCCCAGGTAGGTCTCGTAGGCGACTCTACAGGTCGAATAAAATTTATCAAATGGTCCAGGGATAATCTTCCTGACGTTGAAGAAGGTAAATCATACCGTTTTAGTAATGTGGTTGTTAATGAATGGAATGGTAAGCTGGAATTAACCCTGAATCGTACCAGTTCTATAGAACCGCTTGCAACAGATATTGATGCAGGTTCAACTTCGGCTGGTGCTTCTGAAGAATGTCAGGTATCAGATCTGAATCAGGAAAATATGTGGGCCAACATTGAAGCCAAGGTTGTCCAGTTATGGGACAATTCCAATGAAGCAATATCCCAGGTTGGGATTCTTGGGGATGAATCCGGTACTATCAAATTCATTAAATGGTCTCGTGATGATCTGCCTGATGTAGAAGAAGGCAAATCTTACCTTTTCAGTAACGTGGTTGTCAATGAATGGAATGGTAAGTATGAAGTTACCCTAAACCGTACCAGTAACATTGAGCCTCTGGAAGAAGATATTGATACCTCCTTCCAGCCCCAGGGGTCGGCTGAAGACCGTTTACTTTCAGAATTACGTCAGGAAAATATGTGGGCCAACATTGAAGCCAAGGTTGTCCAATTATGGGACAATTCAAATGATGCAATATCCCAGGTTGGCATTCTTGGGGATGAATCCGGTACTATCAAATTCGTCAAATGGTCTCGTGATGATCTGCCTGATGTCGAAGAAGGAAATGTTTATCGTTTCAATAACATTGTTGTCAATGAGTGGAATGGAAACTATGAGGTAATTCTCAACCGTACTACTACAATTGAACCTCTCTCTGAAGAAATAGAAGTGGGAGCTAATAGTTTCCAGGGTGCAATGATTGATATCCAGGATGGGTCCGGTCTTATTAAGCGCTGTCCTGAATGTAACCGGGCACTTACAAAAGGAGCCTGTATGGAGCACGGTAAGGTTGATGGGAATTATGACCTGCGTATCAAAGCTGTGCTTGATAATGGGGAAACTGTGCAGGATGTTCTTCTGAACAGGGAAATTACCGAAGAATTGACCGGTATCACTCTTGAGGAAGCAATTAATCTTGCAGCAGATGCCCTTGATCAAACGGTAGTGGTAAGTAAAATGCGTGAGGACCTTGTGGGAAAATATTATTGTGTGGAAGGATCGCTTGCTGATCGTTACTTAATAGCAAAATCCATTGAACCATTATCCACTGTTGATATGGAAAAGGTTGATGAGCTTATTGCAGATCTGGAGGTGGCCTGAATGTCTACCTATGTACGTGAAGTAGCAAAAAGAATGTTTGCAAAAGAGTTTAGGAATTCGGATCTCTCATTCAGGGAAGGTGACGATGTTTATTCTCCTCAGTATCTGTTAACACCAACCGGGGCCAGGGTAAATCGCCTTTTTATTGTAGGGACTCTTATCGAGAAGGAAAATATAGGCAATGAAGCGGAATACTGGAGAGGTCGGGTTACAGATCCTACAGGTACCTTCACAATATATGCAGGTCAGTATCAACCGGAAGCAGCACAACTGTTGTCAGAATGTGAAACTCCCGCATTTGTAGCTGTTGCAGGCAAACCCAGTGTTTATGAGACTCCTGATGGGGACACTATTACTTCCATAAGACCTGAATCCATAAGCATAGTTGATGGTAACACACGGGATATGTGGGTTGTTGATACTGCTATTCAGACAATTAACAGATTAAATGATCTGGATGGTTCGGATACATATGTGACTCGTGCTAAAGAACATTACAACACCGATAAGGGAAGTTATTCATCCATGGTACTGGATGCTTTGAAATCCCTGAAAGAACAGATTTGATGTGTGCTTTATGCACACCTTTTTTTGCATAAGTATAATAAATGAGTAAATCTATTTTTATTCGGGTGATATTTGTGAAAACTTATCTGCTGGTGTGGTTTAACAGTGAAGGTGCCAGTCCCTCTGAAGTTAACCGTCGCCTTCTGTCTCTGGGGTTTAAACCAATTCAGGGATATTATGACTATGTCTATGAATGGGGCAATAATGTTCATGTTGAGGATATCCTCCAGTTTGGGGATAAAGTACACCTGAGCCTCAATGGGCTTGGAGTTATATTTAAAATAGAAACGATTGATGGGAAAAAGTAAACGGATTAATTGTCCGCTTTTTCTAGTTCTCTTGAAAATCCGACAAATCCACAGGAATTTCCTTTAATTTCTATAAATCTTGCTTTTACTTCACCGTTTTCAATATTTAGTTCGGCGGCCATAGGGTCTGACATGCGGGGCGATGTCGGAGAGCCGGGACACAATACCAGTACATCTGTTTTTTCCAGGATTGGGCTGTGAATATGGCCGAATATAAGCACATTAACACCCATTTCAAGGGCTTTGTAGCGCAGGGCAGTTGTATCGTTTATTGATAGGGCGGCTTCGTGGACCACGCCGACCCTTATGCCGTCAATGTCAAGTTGCAGGGTTTCGGGAAGAATCTCTTTTAACTCGTATGTATCAGAATTTCCATATACTGATTTGAGTTTCCCTGTATCGTTGAAAGCCTTATAACATTCTAGTGTAGTAAAATCCCCTGCATGTATTACCATGTCATATCTGTCAATCAGGGTTTTCAAATCAGGAGGAAATTCTCCACTTTTGAGATGTGTATCTGAAATAACTAGTATCTTCATGTTTTTACCTTAATGGAGACTCAGGTCTACAAGTTCGTATTCCAGGTTTTCCATTTCAAGTTTACTCATTATAGTCGGGACCTGCTCATCGATTGCAAGCACAAGGGATGAAAGCCCATGGAATGCAGCTTCTACGACCGATTCCTTGGCCCCATACATAACATCGGGTTGACTTCCAATTTTTTTGAGTGCCACGAGCGATTCAACTCCAATCACCGCTATATAGTCCTTTGATTCGGTGAGTTTTTTCAATCGTCCCAAATCTACATTTCTGGACCCCTGTCTTTCGCTGCGGGGAATCTTGCAGACTGTAATACTTGCCGTTTCCAGATCGATCATCCCGGTAAGGTTGGTGACACCTACATCTTCTCCTTCTTCTGCATCAGATACGGTGACACCCCGGGCATCTGCTTCTTCTTTAGTGTCAACATATAGCAGACCGTTTCTCATATGAAGATAGACCTCTTCGCCTTTATCCAGATTTTCATCGGCAATAGCAGTCCAGGTAGATACATGGCTTATGATATCACTCATTACGAATTTGGCATATCTTTTCATGTCAGCAGCATTTTCCAGGACCCATTCTACTCCATTTTTTGTAATTCTGTAACGTACCCTCCCATCAGAATAAATATATCCTTCAGATGTAAGTTCCTTGATATATTCTGAAACTGCCTGGGGGGTTACTCCGACTTTCTCTGCTATTTCTTTCTGTCTGACATTGGGTTGATGGGCGGCAACTTCGATAAGTATCTGGAATTTGGTAATGCCGCTTTTACTCTGGAGAATGTCAATCATTTCTTTTCCTCATTTATTTTCAATCTCTGGCCCATAACCGTTAACCCATTTGCTCTTCTTGCAAGGGATCTTATGTATAATGCACTTCTGTTGAGCTTACGTGTAAGAGCACTCATAGAATGGTTGCCACTTTCTACTTCCTTTTCAAGTTCTCCTATCAGATCTTTTATCTCTTCGTAAGGAGTGAATGTTAAAGTAATTATTTCACTGAGGTCGTCAAAAGAACACTGGAAATTCGCCTGTACTTTTGAATACGATGAGTGATATTCCTTATCCGGTTTTTTTCCAGGTTTGGGCATGCGCCACTGGCTTTCCAGTAACCCGCATTTCTGGAGTATATCGATACTTTCCTCTGTGTCAATTCCCATTTTTTCGTCAAGCTGGCCTTTTGTCATCCACTCTGAACTGAGTGCGTTAAAGACATGTTTATGCTCCTTTGATCTGAATGTTTGTAGGAGGGGTACCATTTCAGATGGGTCGTTTATTATTCGGGTTCTCCTGGGCATCACAAAACCTCATATGTAGGTAATTGATTCGATTTAGAAAAGGTTAATACAGCTATACTAATATGGTCTTAAGATTAATAAATGTGTTGTAGTATTTGTGTTGATACTTATCGCAGTTTTTTCCTTGTACATTTATACCGTTACATTTATTCAATCCTGTTAACAATACTGTTCAGGTATTATGACAGAGGCACTGTATTCTAAAATATTCAGGTTGCTTGATAACCGACAGCTTTCGATCAGTGGCATCACGAGAGACCTCAAATCAGAAGGTATTGATGAGCATCGTTTGATCATGACCGGTTATTTGAGGGCACTGAGAGATCTGAAAAAACTTGATGAAATAGAGGTGCCTCCATCAAAGACCTATAAACTTCCAGATAATGCTGAGAAAGAAGAAGATAATATTTATTCTCTTATAGGTCATCATCTGAAGGATGTTCCTGCATCCAAACGCATCTATGTAGCAATCTATGTATTTTCTTCTCTGTTGGAAAGGCCGGTTTTCAGGGCAGAGTTAAAATCGATGGGTTTTCATGAAAATACGATCATGGATGCAGTGCAAAAGGGCAATCCTATCATAGAAATACCTGAAAAAGACATCAAGATCCTGCGCAATTCTATTACCCGGATATCCATTCCCTCGATTGACCCTGCTTATGAAATAAGCGGGAAAGATAATGATAATCTCCGGTATGTAGGTATAGTCCTCCTTCCGGTGCTCAAGGCGCTTATGAATCTGGAAGGCCTTGTACCCAAGACTAAACAAACAAAACTGGCAACTTAAAAGAAAGGTAAAAAAGAAAGGTATAATCCCCTTCATTCAATATAAATAGCCGGTCTCATTGGTGCTGCAAAGCGGGCTTTCTTTTCGGGATCATACGTCTCTGCACCTTCCCTGGCTATCTGCACTTCACAACCAATTTCCTTTTCAAAGAAACTTATTGCTTCTTGCAGCGTTTCTTTTTCGTCCAGGTTGAAACCGTATACCATCTCGAATTTCTCTTCTTTCATGGCCTTTATGTCATCAACAACTTTCTTTGCAAACTTGGGTATTTCTTTACCGTAAGGTCTCATTTCGGGATCCTGCATGAGATTCTTTATGAGAATTCCCGGGTTGAGATTTCCCTGTTGCTGGAGTTCAAGAGCCTGCTTAAAAGCTTCTGATTTCCATTGGGAGGCTGTATAGAGGACAAGTTTTTGCGGCTTTATACCGGTGACTTTTATTATTTCCTCAACATCTGAAAAAGTGTTGCTGATCAGCTCTTCGCCGGCTTCGGCATCCCTGTCGATAAGTTGTGGGTCATACTCAGGATATTTTTGCAGGGACACATAACCTTGCGTTTCTTCCATTTCACTCCAGATTTCCTCACATATGTGGGGAGTGAAAGGTGCCATCAGGCGCACCCATGTATCGAGTATATCATACTGGAGGGTCTTTCCTCCTCTTCTCTGATACCATTTCACATCATTAAGAAGCAGGAAGAAAGAATTCTGTAGGGCCTGCCGGGTGCGTATACCTTTAAGGGCCTCGTTTGTTTCACTGATACGCTGCTGCAAGCGGCTCTGTATCCACCTGTCTATCAATTGTTTTTCCCTGTAGGTTCCAGAGGTACATTTGGTATCGATAGTATCTTTTGCAAAATGGTAGAACCTGTCGATCTGTCTCCTGGCGGACTCGATGCCACTGTTCTTCCAGTCTGCATCCTGTGTTTGTTCGGCACTGGACAGGATATACATCCTGGAAATATCCGCACCATAATCTTTCACTGCCTCACTGAGTGTTAGCAGTGGTCCCTTGGACTTACTCATTTTCTGTCCTTCTAGAGATACAAAACCATTGATTGCAATGGCACGAGGCCAGTTCTCTTCTTTGAATATCGCAACATGATGGAAAAGGAAGAACAGGAGGTGGTTGGGTATCAGGTCTTTTCCTGAGGATCTGAGATTGACGGGATACCAGTAATTGAAATCTTTTCGCATGCTTTCAATTACAGAGATATCAATTCCACTTTTTTCTGCTGCATCCTGCACCCTTCCCTTTCCAAGAAGCACATAATCAAAGAGTTCGGGCACCAGTTGCTCGGTCTTAATATCTTCAGAGAGAAACTTTGCAACTATGTAGTAGGACATGTATACCGTGGAATCTCCCAGGGATTCGATCAACCAGTCCTTATCAAAGGGCAGGCGTGTTCCGAGGCCTTTTTTACGGGCGCAGGCTTTGTCTTTAAGCCAGTCAACTTTATTATTGAACTCCACCCTCAGTTCTTCGGGGATTATATCCATATTTTCTATGCAGCGGTATACTTTATCCTTCCACTCAGGATTGGAATAATTGAGGAACCACTGGCCCTTAACCATGTTTACTACACATGGGGTTCCACACCGGCAGACCACAGGTTCACTGAATTCATAGAATATCTCGCCGATTTTCTCATCGATCAAATCCTGTGTAAGAAGATCTTTTATCTTTGAGACCCTTGTGCCTGCATATTTCCCGGTATTTTCTTTCAGGGTACCTCCGTGGAATTCCCGCCGATAGACCATTTTTGTTGCAGATTCGGCTTTTGGATCATCCTGGTCCTGTACTCCAAATTCCTCCACCGCTTCAACTGCCGGATATTCTCCGTATTCAGGAACATCGATAAGGGGTATGAGCTGGATGTTCTGGAGATTTTCTGTAATACCGTATTCTGAAAGGTCTCTATCATAAAGGTCCTTCAGGGCCAGATAATCATAAGGTGCATGTGCGGGCACACTCATAACAACTCCGCTTCCGTTCCCTCCCCTGACAAAAGATGCCGGAAGGGTGATGACTTCCGAGTCTGTCAATGGGTTTTTGGCCTTTATTCCGATGATGTCCAGGCCACTTATTTTCCCTATGAGTTCGACTCTACGATCTGTGTAGGTAAGTTTGTTGTATGCTTCTTCACTTACAATCCAGGTCTCTTCATACTCGTCGGTTTTCACTTTCGCCTTGACATATTCCACATCAGGGTTTATCCAGAGGTTGGTGACCCCGAATGTGGTTTCCGGCCGCAGGGTAGCACAGGGTAATACCATGCCATCGTAGGTGAATTTGATCAGGGTATAATCCACGATAGTGGCTTCTTCTCCCCTGAGGATGTCATGGTCTTCCACAGGATTGTCATCATTGGGGCACCATTTGACAGGGTGTGAACCTTTTACAATCAGTCCCTTTTCGTAAAGCAGATTGTATTGCCATTCGATGAATTTTTTATATGTTTCATCGGTCGTGGTGAACTTTCTTCTCCAATCAATGGAATATCCAATGGATCGCATGGCTTTTTCTGCTTCCACACTGAAATATTCCACGATTTTTTCCGGAGAATCAAGTCCTTCAAGGATATTCTTCGGAATGCCATGGAACTTAGAATAGACTTCCATCGTCTGGGGTTCCCTGTTGGCGATTAGTTCAGCAAGTCCTACAATGGGCGTACCGGTTACGTGGAATCCCATCGGGTAGAGTACATTGTATCCCTGCATCCTCTTGTGCCTTGCAATAACGTCCCCGATGGTGAATGTCCTGGTATGGCCTGCATGCAGATTCCCATTGAGATATGGGTAGGGAACAGTTATGAAATATTTATTCCGGCTGTCAGGTTCGGCCTCGAAAACTTTGTCCTGAGACCATATATTTTGCCACTTTTTTTCAATGATGGCAGGTTTGTAGTTCTGCTCCATATTCATTTCCCCTCAGTACAGGACCTTTCTGATAGCCTCCATTGTGGCATCAACTACAATGGGTTTTGGTGCAACGGATATTACTTCTTCCGGGTCCTTGAGAAGATGTCCTGTAGTCACGCAGACCACGGATTCATTTGCACCTATTACTCCGGTCTCTACAAGTTTTTTCAGACCGGCAACAGAGGTGGCACTTGCAGGTTCAACGCCGATTCCTTCAAGTTGTGCCAGGTCTATCTGGGCTTCCACCAATTCATCGTCAGTAACACTTTCCGCACCACCATTTGATTCGGAAATTGCTATAAGGGCCTTTCTGGCATTAACCGGATTCCCTATCCGGATTGCTGTTGCGATAGTTTCGGGATTCTTTTCAGGGGTAATATCAGTTTTTCCTTCCCTTACGGCTTTTACTATTGGGCAAGAACCTTCAGTCTGTATTCCCATCATCTGTGGGACTTTATCTGTAATTCCCAGTTTCTTGAATTCTTTGAAGCCTTTATGGATGGCAGTAATGTTGCCTGCATTACCTACCGGAAGTACCAGCCGGTCAGGCATTTGGAAATCCAGCTGGTCTGCGATTTCAAAACCTATTGTTTTCTGTCCTTCCAGCCTGTAGGGATTAATGGAGTTTAAAAGGTAGATCTTTTCCTCATCGCAGAGTTCTCTTACAAGTTCCAGAGCATCATCGAAATTGCCGCGTATGCTAAGCACCTTTGCGCCATGCATCAGGGCCTGCGCAACCTTGCCCAGTGCAACTTTCCCTTCCGGTAACAGTACAACAGCAGGAACTGCCGCTTTTGCACCGTAGATGGAAAGGGCTGCGGAAGTATTACCTGTAGATGCACAGGCAATTGTTTTCATCCCTAATTCCAGGGCTTTGCTGACACCTACGGTCATACCTCTGTCCTTGAAGGAACCGGTAGGATTCATGCCTTCATGTTTGACATATAGTTCCCTGACACCAATCTTTTCGGCTAACCTGTCACATTTATAGAGAGGTGTGCCACCTTCCTGTATTGTTATAGGTTTTCTGTCAACAGGAAGAAGTTTTGCATATTTCCATACAGAAAGTGCAATTCCCTCTAAATCTTCCCTTTTAATATCAATCTGAGAATAATCATAAATTACATCAAGCAAACCGCCGCATTCACAGGTATACAGGACCTCTGTTTTAGGATATTCCTTACCGCATTCGATGCATTTTAAATAGTACATTGGAGTTCTCCTGATAGTTTTAAAGTTTTAATAGGGTGAATCTTATAACCTAATCAATTCCAATATAAATAAAGTACTCGGAAATGGCGCCTGACCCCTTCTATTATGTAATTGTTATTAAATCTGTTGAAAGACCACCGTTATCTTTATTGTAGGGAAGCCCCACCTATCCACCATGTACTGGAAGACTGTTCAGGGTACTCTTTTTGTTGATGACTTGAATGCTTTTTTGCAAAAACTGAATGATATTGCAGATGAACATGATGTTACCATACAGGCAATGGATGCAGGCAAAATAGCAGGTAGGGCCCATATCGAACTTGCAATAAAAAAAGCCAGAAAAGCATTCGATTCCGGCAGCAATGTGGCCCGGGACCTGGGGGTTGAAATTCTCCGGTATGCTTCCGGAAAACGACAGATTGTTGAAGCTTTTTCTATGGGTATGAAGGAAGGGGATATTTCTGTTGTTTTTCTTGTCCTGGGTGAAAAAAATAATGTAGATGCTGTTTTACCTGCACTTGATTCAATGGTCTCCAGGATTGAAGTGGTCGGTTATTCAGTCCAAAAGGAAGAGGCTGTAAGGGCTCATTTCAGAATCGGTTCTGCAGAGACAGATGCAATCGGTGTATCGCGGATACCTGACATCGTGCTGGAGCGAGTGTCACTGGTGGACATCCTGAAATAAGTCCATTGGTAAACTTATTAATAAGTACATACAGATTATTCATCTATATATCTATCAAATGAGAGGATTATTAATGCCACACCCGAAGACTGCAGAGAATATTATGAAAAATGCCGGTCCGATAGAAAGTGCCTTACTCCCCAAACTGATCCATGTCACAGAAGCTGCTGCTATTGCTGCTGCCCATCAGATAGGCAGGGGTGACAAGAATTATGCCGATCAGGTATCGGTGGAAGCAATGCGCAGGATGCTTAATTGCCTGGATATCAGTGGTGTCATCCAGATCGGTGAAGGTGAAAGGGATGAAGCACCAATGCTCTATATTGGTGAAGAAGTCGGTACAGGTAAAGGTGACCTTAAGGTAAATATTGCAGTTGATCCGCTGGAGGGTACCAATCTATGTGCAGACGGTGTACCGGGTTCCATCTCAGTTATGGCCATGTCCGAACCCGATGGTTTGTTCCACGGTCCAGATGTCTATATGGATAAAATCGTGGTAGGTCCACAAGTCGTAAAGTATGAACGCGAACACCCAGGAGAGGAAATTGATCTGGACGCCCCAGCAATTGACAATCTTGAGATAGTGGCCCGTGCTTTAAACCGCAGTGTAGAGGAACTTGTGGTTGTGATTCTGGACCGTGAGCGTCATAAGGATAAAATCGAGGAAATCCGGAAAACCGGTGCCAGGGTAAATCTGGTTTCCGACGGTGATCTTATGCCCGGCGTATCAACGGCTATACGTGGCTCAGGTATCCATGTGGTAATGGGTTCGGGTGGCTCGGGCGAAGCTGTACTTACAGCCTCTGCAATGAAGATCCTGGGTGGTAAGGTGCTTGCACGCCTGGTTTTACCTTCAGTTGCCAATCGCAAACCCGATGATGTAATTGCACGGGAGGTAGAGGAAAAGATGCCCCGGCTTAAAAAGATGGGCATAAACGAAGACAACATGAATGATGTTCTTGACACTGAAAAACTTGTACCCGGTAAAGATGTAATCTTTGCTGCAACTGGTGTGACCTCCGGGCATTTCCTCAAAGGCACCAACCTTTTTGGTTATGGGGACGCAAGGGTACACAGTATATCTATGGGTAGTTCCGGTGTTGTCAAATTTTCAGATTCTGTTTATATACATGATAAGGAAAATACGCCTCTCAGGCTATAATATGGAGATTTTGTTCTGTTAAATATACATATAGCAACCTTTGGCTGTACGGCCAACCAGTCCTCTTCCGAGATCCTTGAGGCTAAAGCGGTGGAGCTGGGCCACAGGCTTGTATCTGAAAGAGAAGCTGATGTGATCATATGCAACACCTGTACAGTCAAGGATACTACAGAGCAGAAGATATTGCACAAGATCAAGGAATGGGGCCTTCAGGGCAGGGAAGTAATTGTTACAGGTTGCATGCCTCAGGTCCAAATGGACGAAATATTAGAAAATAATCCCGAGGTTCATGTCCTGGGCATGAATTCCCTTCTTAAGCTCGGAGTAATTCTCAACCGGGTTCATGAAAGGCTGGGGGGACTTTCACTGAGGCCCATGAGTGTCTTTGATGATTCTCCTGAAGGTTTACTCAATGTACCCCGCAACAGGTCGAGTCCGAATATCCATATCTGCCAGATATCACAGGGTTGCAATAACCGTTGTTCCTATTGTATTGTTACACTTGCCAGGGGTCCCCTTTACTCCTTTGATGCCGATTCAATCGTTACAGACATCGAGCAGGCTGTTTACGAGGGCTGCAGTGAGATCTGGCTAACATCTCAGGACAATGCTCAGTATGGTTTGGATAAAGGAATTAATTTGCCTGCCCTGCTTGAGAGGATTACTGCAATTCCCGGAGATTTCAGGCTACGTGTGGGTATGATGAATCCTGCTTCAACACTTGAAATTCTGGATGACTTGTTAGAGGCTTATTCCAGTGAAAAGATCTACAAAGTTTTGCATCTTCCCATCCAGTCAGCTTCGGACAAAGTGCTTGGCAGGATGAAACGTAAACATACAATGGATCAGGCCAACAGGATAGTCGAAAAGTTCAGGGATACATTTCCTGAAAGTACCCTTTTCACAGATATTATTGTGGGTTTTCCGGGGGAGGATGAAGAGGATTTCGAACTTACACTGGACTGGATTCGAACCTATCGCCCCGATAAGGTAAATATTTCACGTTACACACCCAGACCGCACACTGAAGCATTGCAATTCAGAAATATAGATACACGTATTGTTGTGGAGCGCTCGGGCAAACTCCATCGGCTCTGTAATCAAATCAAACTCGGAAAAAAGGAAGATATGGTAGGAAAAGAAGTTGATGTATTCATCTCACAACAGGCAAAGGTAAAAGGATTGATGTCCCGCACTGCTTCTTATAAACCTGTTGTGATCCCTGAATCAGGTGAATTTAGTCCCGGTCAACGTTGCAGGCTGAAGATAGATGAAGCAACCCCGGGTTACTTTATCGGCCATCCGGTTTAAGATTATCATTTTCACCTGTTTGCATTCTTTTAACGATCTCCCGGTCATAGGATTTCACGATATCACTGCGGGTTATTATTCCTATCAGGGTAATTCTGTCCTTTCGGGAGACTACAGGTAATCTGCCCACATCATGGGCTGCCAGTCTTTTGAGTACGATATCAAGGGATTCATCAGGATACGCAGTAACAACATTTTTACTCATTATTTGGGTGATCGGTTTTTCCAGTTCTCCTTGCTTTACTTTGTCGCGCATATCATGGAGGGTAACAATTCCTGCAAGTTTTCCCTGATTGTCAAGTACAGGAAAACCTGCATGTTTGCTTTTATGCATCAGATTAAGAAGATTGGCAGCTGTGTCTTTTACATTAAGAAATAAAACATCTCTTACCATATTATCCCTTACAGTTAGCGATTCCATCACATTTACCTCGGTACCGGCTCTGATAACGTGTCCTCTTCTCCTGAGCAATTCTGTATATATCGACTCTTCATGAAGGTGAGTTGATATTACATTGCTGATTACACAGGTCAACATAAGGGGCAGGATAAGGCTGTAATCACGGGTCAATTCAAAAAGGATAAGCATGGCAGTCAGGGGTGCATGTACAACTCCCGCAAAAACTGCCCCCATCCCTACAAGGGCATATGCTCCCGCAGGTGCTGTGGACAGAGGAAAAATATAATTCACCAGTTTTCCAAAACCCCCTCCCAGCATGGAACCCGCAAAAAGGGCTGGTACGATCGCTCCCCCTGAACCCCCTGAACCAACAGTGAAGGCAAATGCCACTATTTTCAGGACAAGCAATATCAACAACATTTGCATGGCAAGTTCGTTGTTGAGGGATTGTTTGATGACATCGTAACCGATTCCGAATATCTGGGGATAGAAATAACCGATACATCCGACAACAAGTCCGCCAAGGGCTGGTTTTAAATAGGGTTTTATCGGGAGTTTTTCAAAGGAATCCTGGGTGAGATATGTACACTTTATGAATATTGCAGCCACAATGCCTGCAAGTAGACCCATAATAATGTAGAGTACTGGCTCGCGGAACGGGCTCTCCATCCCGTAGTAGGAAACCTGTATGGGCTGAATTCCAAAAATGATGTCAGTTACAAGAGTAGAAAATACTGAAGAAAGAACTACCGGTATAAGTGTCCTGGTCTGTAATTCTCCGAGAATTACCTCTACTACAAAAACCACTCCAGCAAGAGGGGCATGAAATGCCGCTGCAATTCCTCCAGAAGCCCCACAGGCAATCAATGTCCTGAAACGGTTGTCCGGACTTTTCAGCAGGTCGGCGACCGTAGCTCCTACTCCGGTTCCCGCAAGTATACCGGGAGCTTCTTTGCCCACCGATCCTCCTGTGCATATTGAGATCATTGAAAGGAATACTTCATAAAAAGCAAATTTGCTCTTTATCTTCCCTCCCTGAAGAGCTGTTGCCTCTACAATCTCTGCAACTCCACACCTACTTTTTTTCATAAATTTATAGGATATAAGGCCAACGCATAATCCTCCGGCAGCAGGGAGGAGGATGATATATATGGGCAGGCTATTATTCGGAGTGTTGAAAAAAAGGGTTGTAAAGTAATAGGTAACCTGATCATAGGCCACAAAAACCAGGGCTGTTATTATTCCTATTATTATGGCAAGGAAATTAGAAATGAACCCTTCGGTATAATACCGATCCTGTAACTCGTTTTTGAGGTTATTCAAAAAAGGTCGCCTTCATAAATAAGAAAGTAATAAGGAAAGGACTCCTTATTTATGTTTTCTTCATCATTTCGAGTAAGTCACACACCTTTTCAATAGTATCGTCCAGTGTCTTGGTGCCTGTCTCATCCTCGCTGAATGGCTTCTTGACAATGCCGCCGAAATGTCCGCCATCTCCCACAACAACCATTCCATGAATATGCATCCAGTCCTGGATTACCTGTATGGTCTTTTCCTGTCCCCCATTTCTGGAGCCACCAATAGCAATACCTGCACCAATCTTATCGCTGAGCTTGAAATTATGTCTCCTGAGCAGGACGCTTCTGTCAAATAGGGCCTTCAGCTGGGCAGTGGGACTTCCGAAATAGACCGGGGAAGCCACGATAATTGCATCCGCTTCATCCAGTTTTGGATAGATCTTTTCCATATCGTCATTGATAGGACATTCCTCGCTTTCCCTGCAATTGCCGCATGCAATACAGGGTTTGACTTCCATCCCTGAGAGGAATACCTTCTCAGTGTTAAATTCTCTTTTTTCAGCCATGGCGAGGACTCTGTTTATCATCTGTTCACTGTTTCCGTTCTTTTTAGGACTGCCTGATATGCCCAGAATTTTCATAAAATCACCTGACTGCCCGTATAGGTTTATGTTAATATTAGCTTTTGGGTGACTTTGGTATAAATTTATTAATCATAGGCCCTTCTCCTTATTGTAAAGAGGGAGCCGGGAATAATCATGTTATCCAGTCTTTTTAATCCTGATTCAGTGGCTGTGATCGGTGCATCAAGGAAAAAGGGTAAAGTGGGAAATGCTGTCCTTTCCAACCTTGTAAAGGATTTCAGAGGAAATATCTACCCTGTCAATCCCGGTGAGGAAATGATAGAGGGCCTTACATGCTATGCTTCCATCCTTGATGTGGCCGATGAAGTGGACCTTGCTGTTGTAGTCGTACCTGCAAAAGTAGTGCCTCCTACACTGGAAGAATGTGGAAAGGCAGGTGTGAAATACGTGGTGGTAATCTCTGCGGGGTTCAAGGAGGCAGGTATTGAGGGAGCTAAACTTGAACGCAGGTCCCTGGAGATTTGTAAGGAATACAGAATTCACATGGTAGGTCCCAACTGTCTGGGAATCATGGACCCGGTTGCAGGTCTGAACGCCTCTTTTGCTGCATCGATGGCATATGAGGGCAATATTGCAATGATGTCACAGTCCGGTGCCATATGTACTTCTACCCTTGATTGGGCAGAAGCCAATGGAATGGGGTTTTCCAAATTTGTAAGCCTTGGGAATAAGGCTGATCTGGGGGAAAACGAATTTCTGGCCGAATTCCGGGACGATCCGTCGACCTCGGTTATTGCAGCCTATCTGGAAGGTATCAAAAATGGGTCACAATTCATTGAAATTGCCAGGGATGTTTCCAGGAAAAAACCTGTGGTTTTGGTCAAATCAGGACGTACAGCTGCCGGTTCCCGGGCAGTATCATCCCATACAGGTACTCTTGCCGGCTCTGATCAGGCCTATAATGCCGCTTTTGATAAAGCCGGTGTGATTCGTGCGGATACGCTGGAAGATATGCTGGATTATATAAGGGCATTTTCAACCCAGCCAATCCCTTCAGGCAGGCGAATTGCCATACTCACAAACGCAGGTGGTCTGGGTATTCTCACGGCGGATGCATGTTATTATGAAGGTCTGGAGCTGGCTTCTTTATCTGGTGAAACAATTGAAGGCTTACGTGAGTTTCTGCCGGATGCTGCCAGTTTCTACAATCCTGTGGATGTACTGGGGGATGCAAGTGCAAAACTCTACGGTGATGCCCTTGAAATTGTGTTAAAAGATCCAAATGTGGATGGTGTAATCCTGTTGACTTCTCCCCAGGCGATGACTGATGTGACAAGCATCGCCAGGATTGTAATTCAAAAAATGGAAAATTCTGATAAACCGGTACTTTGCAGTTTTGTAGGAGGTACACGGGTTATGGAAGGCAATTCAATTCTTGTAGCAGGGGGAGTACCCAATTACACCTTCCCTGAAAGAGCAGTTGCCAGTATGGGTGCCCTGTGTGATTATGGGGAAAGGCGAAGTTTAACTTATCCTTTACCCAAACCGGTTCATTCGGACAGGAAAATGGCATCTGCACTGCTCGATGAAGCAGCAGCAAAGGATAAAAAAATCCTGGGGCTTGAATCATTTGATCTTCTGAAAGCTTATGGTATTCCAGTTGTGGAAACCGGGAAGGCTTCCACTGTGGAAGAAGCGGTGGAGGAAAGTGAAAGGATTGGTTACCCTGTAGTTATGAAAGTCCTGTCTCCTGACATTTCACACAAGACCGATGTTGGAGGTATCCGGCTTTCACTGATGAATAAAGATGATGTCAGGCGTGCCTATCATACAATGATGTCGGATGTAGGTCGCTACATGCCTTCTGCAAGAATTGCAGGTGTGCAATTACAGAGAATGATTGAAGGTGGCCGGGAAGTGATAATCGGTATGAACAGGGATGTGCAGTTCGGCCCGCTTCTTATGTTCGGGCTGGGTGGGACATATGTAGAGGTCCTTAAAGATGTATCTTTCAGGCTTGCCCCACTCAATGAAAAGGATGCTCACTCAATGATTTCTTCCATCCGTTCCTATCCTTTACTTACAGGTGTAAGGGGAGAAAAAGCATATGATGTGGATGCGGTGGCGGATGTCCTTGTGCGTGTTTCCAGACTTGTGGAAGATTTCCCGCAGGTCCTTGAGTTTGAAATAAATCCGTTGATGGTCCTTCCGGAAGATGAAGGTTGTTTTGCTATGGATATGCGTCTTACATTGAAAGAATCAAATTGATAAAAGGGAGGGTTTGTATGGCTTCAATACTTGTAAGTTCTTCTGAAAATTATTCTGGTAAAAGTTCGATATGCAGTGGCTTTGGCTTGATTCTTAAAGAGCGTGGAAAAAGTGTGGGCTACATGAAACCGGTGGGTAACCTGCTGGTTGATGTTGATGGTGTTCTCTCCGATGAGGATGCAGAACAAATGCGGAATCTGCTGTCTCTTGAGACCCCCCGCAGTTGCATCACTCCGATTATGCTTACCGAGAATCTTATCAATGATGCTCTGCTGGGAGTGGAAAAACACCTGGAAGAAACCCTGAAACAGGCTTATTCAGAAGTTTCCAGGAGTAAAGATATGGTTCTCATAGAGGGTGAAGGAGGTATCGGTAGTGGTGCCATGTACAATTTGTCAGATCCCCAGGTAGCTTCCATACTGGATAGTAAGATCCTGCTGATTACCCGTTTTGATTCGGTTAGTGCAGTGGACCGGATTCTCTGTGACATTGAACTGATAGATGACAGGAATATGCTTTCAGGTATCATTCTCAATGAAGTTGAAGAAGACAAATTAGGAATGGTAAGGGATATGGTCGTACCCTTCCTTGAAAAGAAAGGGGTGAAGGTATTTGGTGTAATTCCCCGCGATCATACACTTGGAGCGGTTTCTATAGCAGAAATTGTGGAAGATTTGAGAGGGGATGTCCTGACGGGTGCACAGGAAATGGGTAAACTTGTTGAACATTATCTTGTGGGTGCTATGGAAGTTAATTCAGCGATCAAGTATTTCAGGCGCACACCAAACAGTGTAGTAGTGACTGGGGGGGACCGCGCGGATATACAGATGGCGGCTATAGAGGCCGGGGCAAGGGCATTGATCCTGACGGGCAATCTCCGGCCCAGCGAAGCTGTACTTGGAAGTGCTGATGAAGCAGGCGTGGTTGTTGTACTTGTAAAGGGTGACACTCTTTCCACGATAGAAAGAATGGAGAATCTAATCGGACATGCCCGGATTCAGCAGAAGACCAAGATTGAAACAATCGTTAGACTGATTGAAGAGAATGTGGATGTTGACTCTATACTGGATTCAGCAGGTTTATAAGAACATATATAATATGGATATGTATATAGGGGCTTGGCTGAAGTAGCCTATGTTAATGGAAAGGTTGACTGGTGATGGATACCGTGCAGGACAAGGATTATTTCACTATTGATGATTTTGATGTTGACGACAAAACAATTCTGGTGCGAGTCGATATCAATACCCCGATGGACCCCGAGGGCAGTATTCTGGATGACCTGAGGATAAGCAGCCACATTCCCACAATAAAGGATCTTGAAGATTCACGGGTAGTATTGCTTGCCCATCAAAGTCGGGCGGGAAAAAGTGATTTCACAACAATGCAACCCCATGCAAAAAGACTAAGTCACTATCTGGGCAGGGAAGTGGAATACGTAGATGATATTTTCGGCTCTCATGCCCGTTCAAGGATTGCAGCAATGGAAAAAGGGGATGTGCTTTTGCTCGAAAATGTACGTTTCTATTCTGAGGAAACCATTTCACGATCTGCCAAAGAGCATGCAAGCACACATATGGTGAAAAATCTGGCTCCCCTTGCGGACATCTTTTTGAATGATGCTTTTGCAGTATCCCATCGTTCTCATCTTTCTTTAATGGGTTTTACACATCTCCTTCCCTGTGGTGCAGGCCGTTTAATGGAAAAAGAGATTACCTCTCTGGACATGGGAATAAAGGGAGGGGGAAGACCCTGTATTTTTGTACTGGGTGGTGCCAAGGTTGACGATTCCCTTAAGGTTGCTGAAAATGTACTTTCAAATGGTGGCGCTGACCGCGTACTTGTGACAGGTGTTGTTGCAAATGTAATGCTGGCTGCATCAGGTTTTGATATCGGGAAAGCAAATAAGGATTTCATTGAATCCCAGGGCTACCTTGAACAGATAGACAGGGCAAAGAAAATTCTTGACGATTTTGACGGAAAAGTGGGTTTACCCATAGATGTAGCATTGAATGATAACGGCAGCAGGATCGAAGTATCGGTCGAAGAAGTCGGGGATTCAGTACTCCCAATCAATGACATAGGAATTGAAACGATTGTTGCTTATTCCAGGGAAATCAGTCAAGCAGGCACTGTAATTCTCAATGGACCAGCCGGGGTTTCCGAACAGGATGGATTTGAACTGGGGACCTATGAGATTGTAAAAGCTGCCACAGAAGCCGATTATTCCATTGCAGGAGGCGGGCATATTTCTGCCGAGGTGCGGAATATGGGGTTCGATCACAGTTTATCCCACATAAGTACAGGAGGCGGCTCATGCATCGACTATCTTGCAGGCACTCCCCTACCCGCAATCGAAGCCCTTAAAAAAGCTGCTGTCATAATATCTAAACACGATTGAGTGGAGGTAATATTATGCTTGGCCTGGATGAAGGCAAGATGGCGGTAAACCTTGCCCGCAATACTATCACTGAATTTCTTGAGAGCGGTACTAAGCTGGATCCGGATTCTATGTCCCTCTCTCCGGTCTTTGAAGAAGAGCGCGGCGTTTTCGTAACCCTCTCCATGGAAGGGGATTTGAGGGGCTGTATTGGTCATCCCTATCCAGATTCATCCCTGAAGGATGCAATTGTTGATTCTGCCATCTCAGCATCAACAAGGGATCCGCGTTTTCCTCCTGTAAAGCTACAGGAGATGTCTGTAATCACGGTCGAAGTTACTGTACTGACCCCGCCTGAAAAGATTGATGCGGCTGCTGCAGATTTGCCCGGTCTTATAGAGATAGGCAGGCATGGGCTTATAGTCAAACAGGGTTTCTATCAGGGTTTACTTCTGCCACAGGTGGCCCCTGAGCAGGGATTTAATGCTGTGGATTTTTTGAATCACACCTGCATAAAAGCCGGACTTTCACCGGACGCATGGCTTACAGGCGCTGAAGTATACTGGTTTGAAGGACAGGTCTTTTCTGAAGAATCCCCTGAGGGGCAAGTTGTGGAAAAGCAGTTCTAAATTCTAAACTGCTTATCTTTTCATATTTTCAAGTTCTGTAAGTAGTTTATCGGTTGAATACACTAGTTTAATTAGGGTTTTTTCTATCATCAGGTTGACCGTACCTTCGATTCCAAGTGTACGAAAATCAGTCCTCATCCCCATTACCGGGATATTTTTAGCATAAGCATAGCCGATTTCCCAGGCTGTACCGGAATCCACATCGCTGCCTCCATCCAGTATAGCAATTACAAGATCGGCTCTGTCTATAGCTTCTGAATTTCTCCGGAACAATTCTGCAGCATCCTGTTCTTTGCGCATACTTTTCGTATCTGTTGAATCCCTCTGTGGCAGGAATACGTCATATCCTGCACTTTCGATTTTCTCTGTGAGTTGTTCATTGAAATTCTTCTCAGCCTCGGAAAAAAGAGGGCCTGCCAGGTATATTTCTTTGTAATTCATTGTTTCCCTTGCCTGCCTGTATGGTAATAACTTTAATTAGTGGTAAAACATAACACTAAAACATGAAAGATAAGGTTAATGCAGGCATAATCGGTGCCTCCGGCTATACGGGGGGGGAATTGATGCGCCTTCTTCTCAATCATCCCCATGTAAATCTTGAAATGGCAACTTCAAGAAAACTTGCCGGACAAAATGTATCCAAAAAACATGCCCATCTGGCAGGTTTGACGGATCTTGAATTTGAAGAACTTGATCCTGTTGCTGTAAAGCAGAGGTGTGATGTGGTATTTCTGGCAGTGCCTCATGGCAGTGCTATGGATATTGTACCTCAACTTATTGACAGTGACCTGCTTATTGTGGATTTGAGTGCGGATTATCGTCTGGATGTGGAAGAATTTGAAAAGGTCTATGGCATTAAACACCATGACCCCCGTAAGGTAGTATTTGGCTTGGTGGAGTTGCATCCCGAGGTAAAGGGGGAAACCTTTGTTTCCAATCCGGGTTGTTATCCCACAGGAGCCACCCTGGCAGCTGCTCCTGTTGTTAATGCAGGGCTTGCAGATATTGCAGTTTTTGATTCCAAATCCGGCATAACAGGCGCCGGTGTGAATCCAAGCCAGGCATCCCATTACCCCAACATGGCGGAAAACATCCAGCCCTACAAGCTCACAACCCATCGCCACCGGGCGGAGATCTGGCAGGAATTGAATGGCCTTGGTGGCCTTGATAGTGTTAATTTCACTCCTCATGTAATCCCTGCTATCCGCGGGATACTGACTACAGCTCATCTCTTTCTTAATGAAGAATGCTCAGAAGAAGATATCCGGCAGTTATATGATTCTTTTTACTCCGACTGTCCCTTTGTAAGAATGGTCGATGATATACCTGCGCTGGGTAATGTACGTGGTTCCAATTTCTGTGATATTGGTTTTGAGATTGACGCAAACAGTAACAGGCTTGTCGTTATCTCGGCAATTGATAATCTTGTAAAAGGAGCTTCAGGACAGGCTATACAGAACATGAATCTCATGTGTGGTTTCAGGGAAACCGATGGTCTATGGAATGCGGGCCTTGCGCCCTGATTTATTTGGAGGTTGATTTATGCTTGTAAAAGAAATTATGAACAGTGATGTGATTTATTGCAGCCCAGATGACAAAGTGAGTGATGCTGCCAGGTCGTTGAAGGATAATGACATAAGTGGTATGCCTGTAGTGGACAACGGCAAGATTGTAGGTATACTTTCAGAGGTTGACTTACTGGCTCTGCTGGAAACTCCCGAACATGGTGACTTCTGGCTCCCCAGTCCCTTTGAGGTGATAGAAATCCCTATCCGGGAATTTATCAGCTGGGAAGATACCAAAAAAATGCTTTCAGATGTAGGTTCAATGCCGGTTCGCAAAATAATGCGCACCGGTGTATTCACTGTCTCTCCTGAAGATTCAATTGAGGATGCTTCCCACCTGATGTCCAGACACAAGATAAACCGCCTGCCGGTGGTTGAAAATGATAAACTTACAGGGATAATCACCAGAGGAGATATCATCAGGGGTCTGGGTAGTCTGTGAGGTTCTGTCATGAGAGCAATTGAAGGCGGTATATGTGCGGTACGTGGCGTCCATGCTTCCGGTTTGAAGGATGATTACATGGGCCTTGCACTGATTGAAGGTGCGGGTCCTTGCGCAGGCGTTTTTACACGCAATAAGATTGTAGCGGCGCCGGTAGTGTTTACCAGAGACAATCTTGAAAACCATAAATATATTGCAGGCACAATTATAAACAGCGGAAATGCTAATGCCTTCACCGGTGAACAGGGAATGGCCGATGCCCGTGAGATGGCAAAGGCTGCTGCCAGCAAACTGGGAGTTCAGGATTCCCACATCGCAGTTGCATCCACCGGTGTAATTGGCCGTTTTCTTGATGTAGGTTGGATAAAAGATCATCTGGATGAAGTTTACGGGGCACTTTCTGCGGATCCTCAGGGATGCCGCAATGCTACAAAAGCCATCATGACCACTGATCTGATGGAAAAAGAAGTGGCTGTAGAACTGGAGTGTGGTGTACGTATCGGAGGTATTGCAAAGGGTTCCGGTATGATCGAGCCCAACATGGGAACAATGCTTGCTTTTATCTATACTGATGCTATTCTTTCTGCCGATACACTGAAAAAATGTCTTGTAAAAGCCAACGATTCAAGTTTTAACATGATGGTAGTCGATGGTGATACCAGTACCAATGACATGGCTCTGTTAACCGCAACAGGTGCTTCTTCAATAGCTCCTGATGTAGCAAATTTCCAGAGAGGACTTGATTATGTCCTTGTGGAACTTGCGAAGAAAATTGCCCGAGACGGGGAGGGTGCTACCAAACTTATCGAAGTACAGGTAAACGGTGCCTCTGACCTGGCCGATGCACGCAAGGTTGCCAAAACCATTGTACGGTCACCTCTTGTAAAATCTGCAATATACGGGCATGATCCCAACTGGGGTAGGGTTGTTGCTGCAGCTGGATATTCAGGTGCCTCTCTTGATCAGGATAAAATCTCTCTGAAATTTTCGGATGGAAAAAATGCAGTTACTCTGGTGGATCACGGTCATGTGGCGGATATCTCTGCCAACAAACAACTAAAATCCATAATGGAAAGTGATACTGTCATAATTTCAGTGGACCTTTCACTTGGGGAAGCTTCTGCGGTTGCCTGGGGTTGTGATCTTACATATGACTATGTGCGTATTAATGCGGAATATACTACATGATATTGTTTCAGGGGGAATTTGAATGGATATATCTGAGTGGGATAAGAGATACATTGAGAGTTATGAGTCGATTGCACGAAATATTCACTGTGTAAACGGAATATTTGTTGCCTATAACAGTAATGTGGATGCCATCAAGCACATTGGTCCCGGTGATGTGGAAAACCTGCTGAGGAAAGTGGATGTGGATACTGTCCAGCAGAGAATATTTTCCTATCCCCGACAGATAGATTCTCCTGTAGATTTCCTTGCACGACTCCTGATTGCAATGAAGGACGGTAAAGCTGCGGAAATTCCCACCTATTCAACTGATATCCATGAATGGTTGACCGATAATCTTGTTTTTGATGAAGCCAGGATGGGGGGGCAGGCCGGGATAATATCCAATCTGCTTGCCAATATGGATCTGAATAAAGTAATTGCTTATATCCCCTGGCTTTCCCCTGAGCAGGCGGATTACTTTGTATCCTCCCCTAATCTTTTACATCCTTTTGTCAGGGAGGGGAGGATGGAATTGCTTCCTCCTGCAGAGGCCTGCAATCCCGATTATAAAGCCAAGGTCAACTGGATTATAGAATTCAATAAAGGACTCTCTGTGAAATATGCCGAGGATAGGATAATAGTTCCTCGTGATAACCGCCTGATCATTTCATCACGTCCGCCCTGGATTCGTATCGATATGTCCGATGAGGTCTATGAGCACCTTCCCGAGATGGGCAAAACCGTCGATGGGGCTATTCTCTCCGGTTACCAGATGATAAAAGAAGAATATGAAGATGGCATGACTTACAGGGATTATGTAGAACGTGCGGTAGGGGCAATAGGCCAGTTAAAAAAAGCCAATCCCGATATTTGCATACATGTGGAATTCACTTCCATACAGAATAAAATCATTCGTTCGGCAATTCTGAATGATATTGTGCGCAATCATGTCCACTCACTGGGTCTTGATACTGTGGAAGTTGCCAATGCATTGAATGTATTGGGTTATGAAGAACTTGCATATTCGGTAATCAAAAGGGGAGAAGATGCTATAGTAGCCCTCTATGAAGGAGCTGTCCGGCTGCTTCATGAACTCAGATTGCAGAGGATTCATGTGCACTCCCTGGGCTTTTATATATGTGTTGTTTCCAAAGATTGTCCAATTGATATTGAACAACATCTTGATTCCCTGCTTTTTGCATCCACTGCAGCCGCTGCCCGAGCCCTTCAGGGCGGGATAGACAGTTTTGAGGATATAAAAGCAGGTCTGGATGTACCTATATCCACACAGGGAATGGACCAAATTGACAAACTGGGTGCCTATCTTGTCAGGCAGGGAAAATGTAATCTGGACGATTTTGAAAGAGGTTGTATCTGCACCCGCAATCATGACGTATTAATCATTCCGGCCAGGGTGGTGGATCATCCCGTTGATACGGTAGGTATAGGAGATACTA
Source organism: Methanohalophilus sp. WG1-DM (assembly GCF_004104135.1). Taxonomy (NCBI): domain Archaea; kingdom Methanobacteriati; phylum Methanobacteriota; class Methanomicrobia; order Methanosarcinales; family Methanosarcinaceae; genus Methanohalophilus; species Methanohalophilus sp. WG1-DM. Next base: position 163,044 of record NZ_RRBA01000002.1, read on the forward strand.
TTTCAGCAAGTGCCTTTGCAGCTGTGCTGGCAGGTATGTGCAGTCCGCGGGAGGATTGAATGAATATCCTTTGCGGTTACAACGCTAATATCGATGCAGTTTACAGGATAACCGGCAGGGATGTGGAATCCATCCTTGGTGAGGTGGATGAAAAGGAACTGCTGATGAAGATCGAACGCCAGCCGGATATCATAAATTCCCTCGAAGATTTCCTTGCCGGACTTATCCATTGTATGGAATATGGCAGGGGTGCAGAATGGTTCATTTATTCCCGGGATGTTCTTGATTTTCTCAAGAAACGTTTTTTTGAAGAGGCAGAGATCAGAATTGGGGGGAATATGGGTATAATGGCCAATGTCCTCTCCGGGCTCAATGTAGATATGATTGTTCCCAATGTTGTTTATCTTTCCGGGACACAGGAGGCTCTTTTTTCAAAAAGGGGAATGGTACTCCCTCCAAAATTCGAAAGCCAGAGGGGTGAAGAGGAGCCGGTACATTTTGTTTTTGATTTTCGTCAAGGGGATAATTTCGACTTATACGGCCGCAGGATAACTGTATCCCGGGAAAACAGGTTCATTGCAACATTTGATAAATTCAACCCTCAAATGACAATTTCTTCCTTCTTCAAACAATATGCAACCGCACATATTGGGGAAATGGATGGTGCAGTTGTATCCGGTTTTCATATGCTCCAACCCTCCTATCCGGATGATTCTTCTTTCGAGGAAAAGTTATCTCCTGTCCTTGCACAGATTGATGAATGGAATTCGATGCCCGGGTTTTTCATCCATGCTGAGTTGGGTCATTTTGCGACATCGGATATCGCCAGGCATGTTTTCCTTAAACTTGCAGGAAGGGTTGATTCTATGGGTTTGAACGAAGATGAACTTGCAACCCTGACGCAGAAGATGGGTTTTGGGATAGAAGGCATACATGAAATGGATATTTCCGCAATGTTCCAAGCGGCCCGCAATTGCATTAAAGGTTGTTTGGCCAGAGCCCTTGTTGTCCATACCAGGGATTTTGTCTTTTGTCTCTCTGCTTCAGATAACCTGAATGAGCAGAAAATAGATGCTATTGATTTTGGTTTGAAGTGTGCGGCATACTTTGCTTCTTCAGGATTATTGCCGGACAGGTCCAAACTGGAGGAATGGTGCAGTCAATTCAAGCGCAGTGAATACGGTAGCCTGCAGGTTAAGAGAATAAAGTCTATTACTGGAGCCAGGCAGTATGGTTTTGGGATATGTGGTATCTTCAATGAGTATTATTTTTGTGCAATTCCCACGCTTGTGGTCAATGAGCCGGCAGTGACAGTTGGGTTGGGAGATACATTTACTGCATCTTCTTTCCTGCGCTTGCTTGAATTACGCAATAGATCCTGAAAATTTCAGGCTATCCATTCCGTGTTGCAATTTTTATATTAATTTTGGTGGATTCGAGATAAGTTTAATATAGTCTCAAGTACACTTGCCATAAGTTAAAGTAATCAGGGTTATTATTTATATTCCAGGAGTATTTTACTTATGATCGGTATCTCTTCGTTTGCTTATCACGACTTATCGCTTGGTGAAGCTTTGCAAAATATTGAACACGTTGTCAATTGTGCAGAAATCTTTTCTGAAGGAAGACATGACCTCTTCAGGCAGGATGAAATCGCCTTTTCCTATGACTTGAAATATACGGTTCATGCTCCCAGTACAGACCTCAATCTTGCAAGCATTCGTGAACCTATAAGGAATGCAGCTCTCCAACTTGTGGAAGACATGGCAGGTGTTTGCAATGAAATTGATGCTGAAGTCATGGTTGTCCATCCCGGTTATTTCCCCTTTGCTTATGATAGGGATTTTGCATTTAATGCATTCCAAAAATCGTTGCCTGTATTGGAAAGGATTGGTGAGGATGCCGGTGTGCGGATATGTGTGGAAAATATGCCCAAATGGGAATGTTTCCTTTTCAGAAAACCGGATTTTGAGATAGGGGCAAATGATTTTGTACTGGATATTGGTCATGCCAACACAATGGGCAATCTGGAGGCATTTCTTGAACGTGAGATTTCCCATTTTCATATTCATGATAACCACGGGAATAACGATGAACATTTGCCTCCTGGTGAGGGAAATATTGATTTTTCGGCCATACAGGGATTACTCCGCCAAAACAACTCTATTAAGATAATTGAGAACAAATCAGCTGAAGATGCTCTTCAAAGTATTTCTGCTCTGAAAAATATGGGTATCAAATGAACAAATCCAGTTAAATTTATATATTTACAATTCACTTGACCTGTATATGAGTTCGATGGGATGCAGGATATTTCATGCACTTGGTAGTGAAACCCGGATTAAAATACTGGAACTCTTAAGCAGCAACGAAATGCATATATCTGAAATTGCCCGGGAACTGGATATATCAGTATCGGTAGTTTCCAAGCATGTAAAGGTGCTTGAAGAATCAGAACTCCTTGAGAGACATATTTTCGGAAAATCCCATGTATTAAAACCCAACAGGAAAAATATTCATCTGGCTGTTGATTCGTTTGCTCCCACCAGGCATGTGGAAGTCGAGAAAGGTGCTTGCCTTATGGAAGCCCTGCGCAATGTGGCAGATATTGATGTCAGGAAAAAGGGAGATAGGGAGATGATTGTTTCTACTGATGGGGAGGAAGGCCTTTATGTTTATGAGATTGATGGCCAATTGGGGGATAAAAACGTGAATGACTGCGTACTGGAAGATGATACAATCGTGGACTGGAAAAAGCTGGAACCTATCACAAGGATTCGGCTTGACATTCACGTCAGGGAATGAAGGTGCCCAACGAATACTTTCAATCCACTTTCTTGTCTCTTATATAGGCGATGAACTTAGTTACATGTAATGAGTATTCCTTCAGACGGCTATCATTTCACTTTGCATGAGAGGATGCGATACCTTTCCTCGGGTACAAAGTATGACAGCTGTAATCAGAGTGCAGTATGCCACGCTTTCGGGCCAGACGGGCGCTGCATTCAATTATACAAGACATTACTGACCAACTACTGTGCCGGAGAATGTACCTATTGTCCTAATCGCTGTCACAGGGATGTGCGCAGGGTTTCCCTGTCCCCGGAAGAGATTGTGAAAATTACCTGGGATTTTTACAGGAAAAATGCGATCGAAGGCCTTTTCCTTTCCTCCGGTGTTATCGGGGATCCTGAAACAACAACCCAAAAACAGCTTCATGTGGCCCGGCTCTTGAGAAATCAGGGGTTTAATGGTTATATCCACCTTCGGCTCATGCCCGGTACACCTTTCCATTTGCTGCAGGAGGTAGCCGGGGTTGCCAACAAATTCGGGGTAAATGCAGAAACAACGGGTTCTGTGAACTATTCGGAAATCTGTCCCAATTTCGATTACAAAAATGATGTCCTTCAGCGTTTGAACTGGATCTGCAAATTGATCAGGAAACAGAGGAAATTGCACAGATATGATCATAAGATCATAGGTGCCAACGATACCCAGTTTGTTGTGGGTGCCCTTGACGAACCCGACAGGGATATTGTGAATACCGTGCATGATTTCATGGAAAAATACCAGTTGCGCAGACCTTATTTTATGAGTTTTGACCCGGTACCTGATACTCCGCTTGAGAATGGTTCAACATCTCCAAAATGGAGGGAACAGAGGCTCTATCAGGTATCTTATCTTTTGAAAGATTATGGCCTGGATTCCGGGCATATTGATCAAATCTATAATGACGATGGTTTTCTTTTGAATGATGATCCTAAACTTGAACTTGCCCGGGTCAACCCGGAAATGTTTCCGGTAGAAATAAACAGCGCCGATCACTCTTCCCTGCTCAGGGTGCCGGGTATAGGGCCTATAAGTGCTTCCCGTATCCTGAGATCCAGGCCAATTTATGGGGAGGATGAACTTGCACGTATGGGTGTTGTTATAGGTCGTGCACGCCCCTTTATCAAAATTGGTGGTTCCGGGCAAACTAACCTTATACAGTTTGCAGGAGAATGCACATGATTATTCTTTTTAAGGCCACTGTAACAGGTGTCTTACTGGCCTGTCTGGAATTGAGGCAACGGCCAGAGGCAGATCTGGTTTTTGCCTGTGATCCCAATGAAGGGGAAACGAAATTGAAAATGACCTACCCGACAGCTGAAGTAATTCGGGTTGGATTCAATAGTAAGGTTGATAAGGAGCAGTTGGCCAAAAGAGTTTTTCCCGATGGGTGGCACAGAATAACCAATTTTGATTCCCCTCCATTGAATTATATAGAATTGGTGCTCAGACACAGGAAATGCAATCCTGCAGAGCTTGTGAGACTATTGCATGGGTGTGAAGGGGAGGTGGATGGTCTTTATTGTGGTAAAGAAAGAATTTACAAGCGATATTACCGGTACATGCGTGAGGTTAAAAACAATTATCACAGACTTTGCATGTTTGTGCGGCCAGTTTGCGGAGATACAGTCCTTTATGTAAATGTAACTTCCAAAAACCATGTGTCTGATATGCTTTGCAGGTGGCTTGCAGTACGCAATCCAGATAGGGCGGTAATTGTTGTTGATGGAAAGTTTGCTTATGTATGCAATGGTGAAATCCTGAAGATGCAGCATTTCCTGAAAACATCTGTGGATTCAATACAACATTTGATTCCTTCTGAAGATTCTGCTAATCCGGAAGAATTGTGGGATACCTATTACAAAAGCCAGATGATAGACAACAGACGTAACCATTCGCTTTCAAAAAGATTACAGCCCCGCGGCGATTCCGGCTATAGTACAATGTCTAAAAAAGATCGGTATTTTGTAGAACGGGGTATTCCCACATCTACATTACTTGATTTTGTGAATGAGAAACAAGGTGGTCAATAATATGCAGTCACTGGTTGATGCTCCACGTATAGGAGAAAAAATGGCACAGCGCTTTATATCTCATTTTGGATGTGAAGAGGATGCCATGGCGGCAATTCTCAGAGGGGATATAGCCGGTATATCGGAGATCGAAGGAGTAGGTAGAAGGTATGCCATATCCCTTGTACACGATGTGAGGTCTACACAGGATGGTATTGATATCTCCTCTTTTTTGAAAACCCGGGATTCAGTCGATATTTATGAACGGGTAATCGATTCTATCAAAAATTATGCTTCTACCCCTTATGCAAGGGATAAGTTGCACACTTATATCCCATATCCTTCAAGCAGGAAAGACCTTATTGACATAAACCGGGACTGGGTTGAAAACCATATGGAATACCTCTCCATGCTCGATGATATGGATAGGATTTCAGCAAGTCTTTCCAGAATAGAACCCCTGAAAAACTCTCCTTCAATTCCCCGGATCAGGGATAGGGTAATTGTCACTTCAAATACAGATGATTACAGCACTTTAAAGGAAAAATATGGTAAAAGCATTGAGGTCCAGCTGGTGGAAGATCCTCTGGAATTTGCAGATGTTGCACGCAGTTATCCCCATGTAATTGCCATAGGAGAACCCTTCCTGGAATATGATTTTCCAGAGGATACGAATCCTGAAATAATAACAAATGCCCGGGAAATTGAGGAATGGCATATTTTACCCGAAAAACAGATTTCGTTTTTTGCTTTCAATCATGAACGAATAATGAATGCATTGGATCTTGCAATTGCACTGGATAAAGCAGGCATACCTCCAGTAGTCAATGCGGATATTTCGGCTCTTAGCAATCTCATGGCTGCCATTAATCCTGAAGGAAATATTGTTGAAGGCAGGGATGGGGAAATAGACCGCTTACATCATATTCTGGATAATGTGGATTCGGAACTTACAAAATATGTAGACCAGTGCAACCAGGAAATAAATGATCTCCTCCAAAAAAGTAGTATTACACTCAGCGGGAATGATATGTTGGGTGTTATCAGGGATGAGATGGAGTTAAAGGATATTCTTTCACGCAATATATCGGCATCTTTCAGCCAGATAATTAATGATGCCAGAAAAGAATTCATTGAAACCCTTTCAATGAAGCAAAATGAATCTCTATTAGTGGATTATTTTTTCCCCTCTGAACTTTGTTATCCTGTAGAAGCCGACATGTCCCAGTTACAAAAATTCAAAGAACAGATCAAACAGCAGATATTCCGCAGGGAAGTTACTCATAAAAGGAATATTGCATATGAGCTACACGAATTCAGGCAACCCCTGAAACAACTTGTTATGAGGTTACTTGATCTGGATGTGGGGTTGGCAGTGGCCCGTTTTGGTCATTCTCTGCAGATGCAACTTGCCGGCTTTGAAGATGAATGTGGTATGGGTCTCAAGAATGGAAAAAATATTTTCCTTTGTGAAAAGGGTGTTGCTGTGGAACCTATAGATTATTCTCTGGGCTCGATCATGTCTCCTTCGCAGGTTCCCACTTCTTCCGTAGTTCTTTTAAGTGGTGTGAATTCCGGAGGAAAAACATCCATGCTGGAGTTAGTGGCTCAATGTACAATTCTTTCCCACATTGGTTTCCCTGTGCCGGCAGATGAATTGAAGATCGGGCCGATTGATAGTTTGTATTATTTCAGCAAATCCAGGGGCACTCTTGATGCGGGGGCATTTGAAACTACCTTACGCTCATTTTCAGCTTTGAGAGGGGCGGGATCCAAACTTGTGCTTGTCGATGAACTTGAATCCATCACCGAACCCGGAGCTTCTGCAAAAATCATAGCCGGTATCCTTGAAACCCTTTCTGAAGAATCCAATACAATGGCTATTTTTGTTTCCCATCTTGCCGACCAGATACTGGAAAATACCGACGCTTCCATCAGAGTGGATGGAATTGAAGCAAAAGGACTTGATAATGAATTGAACCTGATTGTTGATCGCAATCCGATTTATAATCATATTGCAAAGAGTACTCCGGAATTAATCGTGGAGCGTCTTTTCAGAAGCGGAGGGGAAGTTGAAAGGGAGTTTTACAGACGTTTGAAAAATAAATTCGAAAAAGGATGCTAATCAGAGGCATCCCTTTGTACTTTTGACCTCTTTTCCCTCAATAACCGTTGCTTTTTTCATTGCCTGAGCAAATGCCTTGAAAAGGGCTTCGATTTTGTGGTGGTCATTGTAACCATATACAGCTGCATGAAGGGTGACTTTTGCATTGGAGACGAATGATTCAAAGAAATGCCTTGTAAGCTGGGTGTTGAATTCGCCTACTCTTTCGGATTCAAAAGTAGTGTTCATCACCAGATAACTGCGCCCTCCTATATCCACTACTACGCTTGCAAGAGCCTCATCCATTGGTATTCTTGCTTCTCCAAAACGGGCAATTCCTGACTTTTCTGCCATTATCCGGTCAAAGGCCTGCCCCATTACGATCCCAATATCCTCTACCAGGTGGTGGCCGTCTACTTCCAGATCACCTTTAGCATCGATTGTAAGGTCAAAACCTGAATGTCGTGCAAAACATACCAGCATGTGGTCAAAAAAACCGATGCCTGTATTTATCTGTGAATCCCCTTTGCCATCGATGTTGATCGTAAGTTCTATGCTGGTTTCTCTGGTAGTACGGGATACAGTGGAAATTCTTGGCATACTTACTCTCCACCAGAGATTTCCTCTCTGATTGTATTTATCGCTTCTGTAAGGGTAAAATTTCCTGCATAAAGAGCACTCCCTACCACAACACCGCAGGCACCGGTTGTTTTCAGGGTCAAAATATCTTTCAGGGCTGTAACTCCTCCAGAAGCAATCACCGGTATTGTAAGTTCATTAACCAGCTCTGTTGTGGGTTCTGTGTCCACACCTTCCATTAATCCTTCTTTGTCTATGTTGGTGAACAGAATGCTTCCTGCGCCTTTTTCTTCGAACATTTTCCCGAGCTGTACCGCGGTATACTCGGATTGCTCGGTCCATCCCTTTGTAGAAACCTTACCATTTTTTGAATCCAGGGCGACATTAATGTTTTCGGGTTTGAACTGCCTGGCAAGTCTTTCAACCAGGTCCGGATTTTGGACAGCTGCGGTGCTTAGTATCACCCTGTTAGCACCCATGTGCAGGAGGTTTGCAGCATCCTCAAAAGAGCGAATTCCGCCACCTACCTGTACTTCGACTCCTTGTCTTTCACACAGCATTATGATTTTTTCTATTATAGGGGCGTTTTTCCTTTTCCCTTCGATGGCTCCGTCAAGGTCTATCAGATGCAGTGTTTTTGCTCCCTGTCCGATCCACTTAATCGCAACTGCTTCGGGATCATCAAGTGAAATACGTTCCTTATCTGGCAGTCCCTGTATCAACTGGACACATTTCCCGTTTTTCATATCTACAGCGGGGATGACCTCAAATTCCATTATTTACTCTCCTCAGGGTATCATTCTTTCGATGGGTACAACAAGTATGTCTGATGCACCTGCTTTTTTCAGTTCACTGACTATTGTAAAGACCTGGTCTGCATCAATAACGGCATGTATTGCATGGGTGGAATTTTTTGATTCTACTTTCATAACAGTCGGGCCCGCAAGACCTGGCAGGATGTCTTTGATATTTTCCAGTTTGCCTGAGGGGGCATTCATCATAAGATAGCGCTTTTGTTTTGCATGGAGTACACTTTCAAGGGCTGTTTTTATGTGCTGGATTTTTTCTTCCCTTTGGGAACTATCGGCATTTGAAATCAGGTACACAGATGAGCTGAACACCTCTGCAATTTTCCTGAGATGATTTGTCACAAGAGTTGTGCCGGAACTGGATATATCAACAATTGCATCTGCAATTCCCACATGGGGTGTCATCTCGCAGGCACCACTTACTTTGATAACTTCAACTGGAATGTCAACATTTTTAAAATATTTCTCTGTAATATTTGGGAATTCAGTAGCAACCCGCATATTTTTCAGGTCTTCAGGGGCTTTAATCCCTGAGTCTTCAGGAACTGCAAGTACCAGCTTTGCCCTCCCAAAATGCAGATCCAGCATAACTTCAACTTCTGCATCAGTTTCATCTATAAGATCAAGCCCGGTAATTCCTACGTCTGCAGCTCCGTCCTGCACATATTCGGGAATATCCGCCGCTCTTGCGAATAAAAATGTCATATCCGGGTCTGTTGTTTTTGCAAAAAGTTTGCGGCTTGATCCCTCAAGTACCGGGAGACCTGCTTCTTTGAAGAGTTTCACGGTCGGATCGTGGAGTCTGCCTTTATTTGGTATTGCAATGCGTATCATCCTGGTTGCCTCTGGAATCTGGGTCAACATTTCCAATACTTTCATTGCATATAAAGGTTTGATGAAGAAAAAGTATCCATAAGATATCTTGTTTTCCAGTAATTAATTCACTTTCATATAGTATCCAATTTATATAGAATGGGTTTTTCATATCAACACAGATTTGATACTGGAGCCTTATTTAATTCATATTTTAGTATTTTCATGAGGTTTGGTTATGCGGAATATAAAGGTTGAGCAACTTGTCCAGACACCTGTGGAAAATCAGGAGATAGAGCTTGTTGAACGTAAGGGTGTGGGACATCCAGACAGTATATCTGATGGAATTGCAGAGGCTGTAAGCCGTGCCCTTTGTGCTGAATATATCGAAAAATGCGGTGCAGTACTTCACCATAACACGGATGAAACCCAGATTGTTGCAGGTCGTTCTTCCCCTGCTTTTGGTGGTGGGGAGGTCATCAAGCCAATCTATACTCTTCTTGTGGGGAGGGCTACAAAGGAATTTAATGGTGTGGAAATCCCGGCTGAAACAGTAGCTGTCTCGGCAGCACATGATTACCTGAGAAATAATATTGTAAATCTTGATCTTGACAGGGATATTATCCTTGACTGCAAACTTGGTACGGGATCTTCTGACCTGCGGGATGTATTTGGCCGGGAAAAAGTTCCCACTGCCAATGATACATCTTTTGGTGTTGGCCATGCATCATTTTCCGAACTTGAGCGTATAGTGTATGATACCGAAAAGCAGCTTATAGGTGATCTGAAAGGGAAATTACCTGCAATAGGTGAAGACATCAAGGTCATGGGATTGCGGGAGAAAGATGATATTTCCCTGACTGTTTGCTGTGGAATGGTTGACAAATATGTTGATGATATGGATGCCTATATTAGTTTCAAGGAACAGATGAAGGATTATATTCTGGATATTGCGGGCAAATACACTGACAGGAACGTTAATGCATATGTCAATGCTGCCGATAATACTGCGGGTGGTTGTGGCTGTATCTTCCTGACGGTAACAGGCACTTCTGCGGAGATGGGCGACGATGGTTCTGTTGGTCGGGGGAACCGGTGCAATGGTTTGATAACCCCGAACAGGCCCATGAGTATGGAGGCTACGAGTGGTAAGAACCCTGTCAATCATGTAGGTAAGATATACAATTTGCTTTCTACTCAGATGGCCCGGGATATTGTGGAAGCCGTGCCACAAGTAGATGAAGTATATGTGCGACTGCTATCACAGATAGGTAAACCTATTGATCAGCCCATGGTTGCCAGCATCCAAATAATTCCCGAAGAGGGGGCAAATTTCGCTACAATTCAGGATGATGCCGAAGCAGTTGCCGATGAGTGGCTTGGTAATATTACCAAGATCACCGATCTTGTTATAAACGGGGCAATTGACACTTTCTGAGACAAGATTGCCTCTTTTTATTCTTTTCAGTGGTTTTGAATTTTGTTTTTTATTCTTGCTTTTAAGCGCTGGTGATTTTTCCTGCGGATATTGAATTTATATGCCTTTGGAATGGGAATTCGGCGAAAAGTCTATATAAGATTGTGAGGATGAGAATATCTCGCTGAGTAATGTCCCGCCTTAACTCAGTTGGTAGAGTGCGCGGCTGTAGTATGGTTTGTGTGGATTATCCACATACCGCGCGGTTACCGCGATGCCCCCGGTTCGAGTCTGGGAGGCGGGACCAAACACCTCTTCTAAAGGGTGTAAACAAAACCCTTATATATAATTAAATGTATTTGAGTGCTGCTCGTGTGAGCGGAAAAGTGTGCCCGGACATTGTCCGAATAGTGTAGAGGTCTATCATGGGGCCCTGTCGAGGCCCCGACCCGGGTTCGAATCCCGGTTCGGGCGTACAAAACTTTTCCGAAAGGCTCCGGTTCTGCCGGGGTCAAAACTCACATCTAATTTTGTTTTCTATAATTTTGTAACAGAGTAGTATCATTATTGTTTTAATAACACGTTTGTCCATGTGTATATACAATTACTTAGTTCTAAAACGATAATTTTTATATAGTTCTTGTCCTTAGTTATTTCAGAATATCGGATAGAATATTGCTGTGGAACAGAATCACAGATCACTACATATACAGGTTGCTCTGTGTCTTTTTCATTTTCACAGTATCTTTTTCTACAGGCGTGTTTGCCAATGGTTCCTATGCAGTGACTGAGGTCTATTGTAATGGTGAACTATATCCGGAACATTTCACTCCTTCTCCTGTTATGGATGCAAATGAGTCTTTCTCATTGGCAGTTGAGAGACCGTAAAACAGGCAAGTGTTGTCGATGTCACTATCGATCCAACACATTTTGGATCATGGCGCATCTCTGGAAATACAGACAGGGTCATGTGCATTCAATTCAACTCTTTCACGTAAGTTTGCCCCCAATGAAACATTTACCTATAAGTGGGTAATGGGGGAGGCAGCAAATACGGCATGTGGTGGGGTTCCGGTTGGATTCCACTATTCAATCAATCCTGTAAAATCTCCTGAATTAAATATTGAGCAATCTTCTATTCTTGTAATTCCCCACATCACGGATGAATATGTTGAAGACGGGATATGGGATGATAATTATCCTCTCTCTAAATTCCTACATCCCACGATCAGACTCATCTTCAGGGTTTTCATTTGTTGGTTTTGCCAGTCCTCTTTTTGCTTTTGCAATAGTGGGTTTACTATTGCTTCGTCGCAAAAACTAATGATATTGTGATTTCTGGCTTTAAGAACAATTGAAAAGCTACAAATATTATTAGTAAATTGAAACCATCGGATAGACCTTTATACGTACATCTCTCCCTCTTATCCAATAATCGTTGATGTGATCATATGTCTTACAATATACTTCAAACACGCAATCTTGTTCCTGATGTGGACCTCATGAAGGTCGAAGCTCCGGATATAGCAAAAGCAGCGAAAGCGGGCCAATTTGTAATATTACGTATTGATGAAAGCGGTGAACGCATCCCTCTCACAATAGCTGACTTTGATGTTGATGAGGGTTCTATAACGGTAATCTATCAGGTAATGGGCAAGACTACCAAACAATTAACAACCCTCAAGACAGGTGAGACTTTGCAGGATTTTGTCGGTCCTCTGGGCACTCCCTCTGATATCCGTAAACTCGGCACAGTAGTAATGGTTGGGGGTGGTGTCGGTGTAGCTCCTGTGTACCCACAGGCACGTGCCTATCGCGAGGCAGGTAACCATGTAATATCTATAATCGGTGCCCGCAATGAAGAAATGCTCATTCTTGAAGATGAAATGGCAGAGGTGAGTGATGAACTCTATGTGGCTACTGACGATGGGAGCAAAGGCCATCACGGTTTTGTAACCGATATTGTTAAAGATATTCTTGATAGTGACCAGCAGGTTGACCGTATTGTCATAATCGGTCCGCCTATTATGATGAAAGTAGGGGCCGGTGTAACTGCCTCCTATGGCGTGGAAACCCTTGTAAACCTCAATCCAATTATGATCGATGGTACCGGGATGTGTGGTGGTTGCCGTGTATCTGTTGGCGGAGAAACCAAATTTGCATGTGTGGATGGCCCGGAATTTGATGCAGCCGATGTGGATTTTGACCTTATGATGAGCAGGCTTTCTTTTTACAGACCGCAGGAAAAGGAAGCCCTTGAAAGTTACAACAAAAAATGCGGGGATGATTGTAAGTGTCACTGAAACAGCAAATGCCTGAGCAAAAACCAGAGGAAAGGATTGGAAACTTTGATGAAGTCGCATTGGGGTACACAGAACAGCAGGCTGTAATCGAGGCGGGACGCTGTCTTGAGTGCAAGAATCCCCAATGTGTGGCAGGATGTCCTGTTAATATTGATATCCCCGGGTTTGTTTCAAGGATCAAGAACAAAGACTTTGATAGGGCTATTGGTATACTCAAGGAATCCAATGCCCTGCCGGCAATCTGTGGACGTGTTTGTCCTCAGGAAGAGCAGTGTGAGAAATTCTGTATACTTGGCAAAAAGGGCCAGCCTCTTGCTATCGGCAGGCTTGAGCGTTTCTGTGCGGATTATGAAAGGGATGCAGGAGTAAAATCCCCGGAAAAACCAAAATCCAGCGGGAAAAACGTGGCTGTCATTGGTGCAGGTCCTGCTGGACTTACTGCGGCAGCAGAACTTGCAAAAGCAGGGCATGGTATAACCATTTATGAAGCTCTCCATGAACCGGGCGGGGTCCTGACCTACGGTATACCCGAATTCAGGCTACCCAAGGACATTGTCAGGCAAGAAGTAGATTATATCCGTAACCTTGGGGTTGACATAAAAGTGGATTATGTTATAGGAAGGATAAAAACCCTTGATGGACTCCGCGATGAATTTGATGCGGTCTTTGTAGGTACAGGTGCCGGTCTTCCCAGATTTATGCATATTGAAGGGGAGAACCTCAACGGTGTTTATTCTGCAAATGAGTTCCTTACAAGGGTCAATCTGATGAAAGCCTATCGTTTCCCGGATTATGACACACCCATCAAATGTGGAAATCAGGTTGTTGTGGTAGGGGCCGGCAACGTTGCGATGGATGCTGCCCGCAGTGCTCTCCGGTTGGGTGCAGAAGAAGTAACAGTTGTGTACCGGCGTAGTGAGGCGGAGATGTCTGCCCGTATTGAAGAAGTTGAACATGCAAAGGAAGAAGGTGTGGTTTTCAACCTGCTTACCAATCCGGTCCGTATCCTTGAAGGTGAGAATAAGACTGTTACAGGTGTGGAATGCGTAAATATGGAACTCGGGGAACCCGATGAATCCGGCAGGAGGCGCCCTATACCAATTGAAGGTTCTGAGCATGTGATCGATGCTGATATAATAATAGTTGCTATCGGAACATCTCCAAATCCAGTTATCTTTGCAGGCTCAGAAGAACTTGAAACCACTTCGAAAGGCACAATAGTTGTTGATGAAGATGCGATGTCATCCCTGGCAGGATTATGTGCGGGTGGTGATGTGGTTACCGGTGCTGCAACTGTAATCAGCGCAATGGGCGCGGGTAAGCAGGCAGCTGCAACCATTAATCGGTATATTGAAAACCGGTCCTGACAAAAGGTTAATTGAAGAAAGGATTCATATCATTATAAAATGCAAAAAAAACGCTCTACATTTACTTTTGCTTCCGTAGGCAAAAAGAGTCGTCCAAAGACCAGGAAGACCCGAAAACGATCCGATAAACAGGTGTTAGCCGACCATATTTTCTGGTGTAACTCCTGCAATGTGCCTTTAATAGGTCCTGTCTGTGATATTTGTGGCAGTGAAGGTACGAAATTACCCCTGACCTCTCCTTGTGATGTGAGATTTGCTTCTGCCTATGAAAGAGATCTACTTGATGACCTGCTACGGCAACTGTATGATTGTAATCCTTTTGTTGACAGAGTCATACTGTTGAACAAGGTTGCAGGGGATGACCGCAATGATGAGGTACTGGTTGATGGCATACGTATCGGGCATATGTATTTTGATATACTGCAAAAGCAATTCAGGTTTGAACCCACGGATATGGGTGCCAGCGTCCTTATAAACCATACGCATTCAAAAACAGCACATCTTCATTATTCCGGTCGCCATCTGAACGGTAAAAAAATCTCCATGGAGGGTATCGACCATTTTTCCCCGGATATCGAAAAAGGTGACCCGGTATTGCTGCGGTGTGGAAAACTGGTGGGTATTGGCACCTCTCTTGAGGATTCAGATAATTACAGGCCGGGCAAACCTTTGCTTCGGGTCAAAAAAATCAAAAAGATTTCTGCAAACCTGAAACAATCAGCGCCTTCCATGGATTCTGTCATTAAGGCCAACCAATCCTCTCTCAAAAGAATAGAATCCAATGCTGTAAACATGATAAAAGGGATTGGCAATGATCCCGCCTATTCTTCCTTTCCTGTCAACGTATCGTTCAGCGGGGGCAAGGATAGTCTGGTTGTGCTGGACCTTGCCCGAAGGGCACTGGATGCCAGCCGTCTCAGGGCAATTTTCCTCAATACGGGGATTGAATTTCCTGAGACAGTGCAATTTGCACATGAGTTTTGCAATGCCAATGGCATAGAACTTATTGAAAAAAAGGCAGAGAATGCTTTCTGGGATAATGTGGAGAATTTCGGTCCACCTGGAAAGGATTTCCGCTGGTGTTGTAAAGTCTGTAAACTGGGTCCTGCTAATTCGGCTTTTGAGTCATGCAGTGCGGGGAATCCCTGCCTTGCAATTGACGGTAAACGCAAATATGAGTCTTTTTCCAGGCAGGAGACTGCTGCAACCGAGGCCAATCCTTTTGTGCCGGGTCAGCTGAACGTTTTTCCAATCAGGCAGTGGAGGGCTATTGAGGTCTGGCTGTACATCTACTGGAAAAACCTTGCTTATAATCCTCTCTATGATATGGGTTTTGAAAGGGTGGGTTGCTATCTTTGTCCTTCGACCCTTGAATGTGAATTCGAGAGGGTCAGGCAATTGTTCCCCGGATTGTATGAAAGATGGATGGCATACCTGCAAAAATGGACAGCTTCAAAAGGCCTGCCCCCGGAATATGCCGAATATGGTTTCTGGCGCTGGCAGCAGCATCCTCCTAAAATGCTTGCCCTGGCAAAACAGCTGGGAATAGCTATCACACCCGTTGAAACAGAAGATTTCAACATAAGTGCAGTTTCCGGACATTCTGTATGCAGTGGAGGCGATTTTTCCGTTGAGGCCCGGATACGCGGGGTGTCACTTTCAGAAGCAGCGGATGTAATGAGAATGCTGGGTAATGTCGTATATTCCCCTGAGATGGGTGTTGTCCTCATAAAGAGTCGCTCATGTACGGTTAAATTCTTTGCATCGGGTAACTTGAAAGTAACAGCTGCTGACAGGAAAGTTGCAGACAGGATGTACAGGAATGCATGTTTACAGTTGCTACGTATTGCCCGTTGCAGTGGCTGTGGGGTATGTCTCAATGTATGTACCAGAGGTTCCATTGAATTGAAAAACGGGAAAATTAAAATACATGACTCCTGCACAGGGTGTGGAAAATGCAATGAGTCCTGTGTGGTAGTCCGCTATGCTAACCGTATCATTCCTGACATTTGATGCGCTGCTTTTAACTAAACAGGTGAGAAGTCCCCTTCCGTAAGGTAAGGGATGAAAGCCGTGCTATATAAAATAAAAAGTTGCATAAGTTATTTGTAATTATAAATTTATACAGATAACTATGAATAACAATCTGGATAAGGCCAGTCATTCTGTATATTTACTACAATATTATTTTGTACAAAGTGTAGAATATAGAAGAGATATGCTGGTGAATCCTCTTGTAGTTGATTGTTTGAAAAAACCGTATATAATGTAAGTGCAAAGATGCATTCTGGATAAGATCATATTTTTTGGTTACAACTGGACAGGTTACACTGGATGTTTTGATAAATTATGTTGATAATCAGGGCAAATAATGCAATTAACAAAGAAATACAAAATTCATCCAACTGAATTACAAAAGAATATGCTTTGGGAGTTATCCAATGCATGTACATCTCTTTATAATATTGCATTATCTGAAAGAAAAGACACATGGAAAAATGATAAAAAATCCATTTCATATAAAAAACAACAGAATGATTTACCACAAATTAAAAAAGAGAATCCTGATATAAATATTCTTTATTCTAAATCATGCCAGATGGTTTTGCGTAAATTAGATGCTAATTACAAATCATTCTTTGGACTTCACAAAAATGGAGACAAAAAAGCAAGAACTCCACGATTTAGAAGTCGTAAATACTTTTTTACAATAACATATAATCAGAGTGGTTTCAAAGTAATTGGAAATAGTATTAGATTTTCACATAAAATGAATGATGAAGATTTGATAATTGATATTGAACAAGATATATCAAATTTGAAAATCAAACAAATCGAAATATTCAATGAAGATAAAAAGGGTAATGGAGATTTCTTTGTCACGATTACGTATGAACCTGAAATCAATGTGCCTTATGTTCAAAATAATCATTTTCAAGCAATTGATTTAGGGATTACCAAAACGATTACTGCAATAAATGATAAAGGAAAATTTTTTGAAATAAACAATCCACGATATGATTTATATTGGGATTCTAAAATCAGTGCAGTTCAATCAAGGCGTGACCATTGCAAAAAATACAGTAAAAAATGGCATCGATTAAACAAAACTATTCGTACTATGGTAAGAAGGAAAAATAATCAGATAAAAGATTGGCAACACAAATTATCTAAATCAATGGTAGAGAATACAAGAGCCAATACAATTATTGCAGGTAAACTCCACGTTAAAAATATGGGTAAATCGAAAAACAAAACGTTGAATCGTTCTACACAAAATAATGGTTATTTATCACGTTTCATCGAATTTCTCACCTATAAAGCAGAACTTATAGGTAAACAAGTAGTTAAAATTGATGAAAGATATACGTCAAAAACATGTTATGTTTGTGGAAAACAACATAAGATGCCATTATATAGACGTGATATGACATGTGATTGTGGTAACGTTATTGATAGAGATAGAAACAGTGCTATCAATATCATGATACGTTACCTATCACAAAATGCCAATTGGACAGGCTATGAGCATTTTGCTCATAATCTACGACAAACAGGGTTATTGACATTTGATGTATCCCAAATACATCCAATGAATGACATAACAACTCGTAGGAATCTCCATGCGTAAGTGTGGAGTAGTTCAATATAATGAAATAGTAATATGAGATAGTTTATTGGAAGACTATTATCAATAATGTAAGGGAGTTTCATGGAGCTAAAAGATATAGACGGCGTATCCGTAATTATCGAAAATAGGTGGAAAATACTTGCTTTTATTGCTTTTTTCATTGTATTTCTGGCTCTTGTGAAAATTCTTCTCCCTCTTGCAGACGGTATCGTGTTGGGTCTGGTTTTTGCCTATATCTGCAGGCCGATATATGAAAAGATAAACAGGAAAAATCATTATGGGGCATTCATTGCGACGATGTTTATCGTAACGCCTCTCGTTATCATAATAGGCACCGGTTTTGTAGAGATATTCAGACAGCTTATCTGGGTCATCGAAAACCAGTCACAGGTACTTGGGATCATATTTGATTTTATAAGGGCAATAGTGCCGGGTACATATTTTGAACATATCAACCAGCTTGTTTGGGACTCATCGCTTTCGATTCTTTCTTTTGCAGGTAGCCTGGGTTTTGTTTCGTATGCCAAAAGTCTGGGTATGTTTATGGTCAATCTGGTTGTGGCAATCTTTGTTTGCTATTTCCTGTTGCTTGAAGGTGAGAAACTGTATGCTTCTGCGGTATGTATCGCTCCAACGGGAACCCAGTTAAATACGGGCCGTTACCTTCGGGAGCTGGACCGGATACTGAGTGGAATATTTATAGGTAATGCCTACGCTGCTCTGACTGTAAGTACGATTTCAGTAATTGTGTTTTATGCCTTTGGTTTATCTCATATACCGGCACTTGCGACCCTGATATTTATTGCTTCTGTGATTCCCCTTTTTGCCGGTTATATGGTACTTCTGGCACTGTCTGTTATCAGGTACATAGAAATGGGCGCAGAGGCTGCAATTGTCTTTTTCATTGTGTCTTCTATAGTAATCTACGTCCCACCTGAGCTTTTCCTGCGTCCGTATTTTGTGAGTATGAAATCCCAGATACATCCGGTAGTACTTGTCGTTGTATTTCTGGGTGGAGGTTTTGCAGGAGGAATAGCGGGATTTTTTGCCGCACCGGTACTCCTTGGGGCTTTGGTAGCGGCTTACCGGGTATATATTGACAATTCGAACAGTCAGGATACCGAAGATTCTGGCAAGGATTCGGATGAAGCGTGCCTCAAGAATAATTCCATTTGAAAAAGGTTAATAAGGATTGTTCCAATTTATCCAGAAGACCCGAGGTGAGTTCATGCAATTATTGCTTATCCATTCCGATTATATTGAATATGAAGTGAAAAAAAGTACTCCCGTTGCAGAGCAAATAGAGGATTCCTTCAAAAAAGGCAGACTAGATGAAGCTTTGACCGCTTTCATGGCGGTGGAAAGTACTGATGAGGCAAACCCGAGAGATGTGGCTGAAAAGGCAGTTACTGAGATCAAAAAGACTGCATCCCAGGTAAATACTGACAATGTAATGCTTTATCCTTATGCCCATCTAAGTTCCGACCTTTCTTCCCCTAAGGTGGCAGTTTCTGTAATGAAGGATATTGAAAATAGCCTTATTGATTCTTTTAATGTCAAACGTGCTCCTTTTGGGTGGTATAAATCATTCAAAATCAGTTGCAAAGGGCATCCTCTCTCAGAACTTTCCCGAACTATCAACCCAGAAAGCGAATCATGTGGTGAAGTAGTAGATACAGAGGAAGAAGTTGTATCTGAAGCCCTGAAAGCCGAAAGTACGGCCAAATCTTACTGGAAGGTCCTGACTCCGGACGGTGTGCTGCATGATGTTGATGATTTCAATCTCAATGATCATGAGAATCTAGCTACCTTTGTAGATCATGAAATCTCCAAAAGCAGGGCTGTGGAAAAGGTCCCTCCTCATGTTGAATTGATGCGCAGACTTGAGATTGCTGATTATGAACCCGGGTCTGACTCCGGTAACATGCGTTATTATCCCAAAGGCAGGTTGATCAAATCCCTGCTTGAGCGGTATGTGCTGGATTCTTCTGCCAGAGAAGGAGCAATGGAAGTAGAAACACCTTTGATGTACGATATGAATCACCCAACGCTCAAGAAATACCTGGACAGGTTCCCTGCACGTCAGTATTCCATCGAATCCGATAAACGCCAGATGTTTTTGAGATTTGCGGCATGCTTTGGCCAGTTTCTGATGAGTCATGATATGACCATCTCTCACCACAACCTCCCGATGAAAATGGTGGAACTTACACGTTACAGTTTCCGTAAGGAACAGAGGGGTGAACTGGTGGGCCTGCGCAGGTTGCGGGCTTTTACAATGCCGGATATGCATACAATGTGCGAGGATATGGACCAGGCTGTCGAACAGTTCGGTCGCCAGTACCAGATGTCAATAGATGTGTTGAAAGATGTCGGGATTGATGTTTCAGATTATGAAGTTGCAATCAGGCTTACCCGGGACTTTTATGAGGAGAATAAGGAATTTATCACTGCTCTTGCAAAGAAAGTCAATAAACCTGTTCTTGTGGAAATGTGGGAGAAACGTTTCTTCTACTTTGTGCTCAAGTTCGAGTTCAATTTTGTGGATGCCCTGAAAAAGGCAAGTGCGCTTTCCACAGTCCAGATAGATGTGGAAAATGCAGAACGATATGATATTAAGTATATCGACCAGGCAGGGGAAGCTAAAAGACCTGTCGTATTGCATTGTTCACCCAGCGGTGCAATTGAACGCTGTATTTATTCCCTGCTGGAAAAGGCCTCCATGAAGGCTGAAGGGGGAGAAGTCCCAATGCTTCCGGTCTGGTTATCACCTACACAGGTCAGGATCATACCCGTTGCAGAGCGACATATGGAATTTGCCGAAAAGATTGCATCACATCTTCAGTGTCGTGCGGATATAGATGACAGGGAAGAAACAGTTGGCAAGAAGATACGTAATGCAGGACAGGAATGGGTTCCCTATGTGGTAGTTGTCGGTGACAGGGAAACTGAAAGCGGTAATATCAATGTCACTGTGAGGGAAGAATCCAGACCAAAGAAGCCTTCCAAGGTTGAAATGTCGGTGGATGAACTCAACAGCCGTATTATTGCAGAAACTGCCGGGATGCCTCAGGGTCACCTGCCTCTTGCACAAAAACTTAGCATGAGACCAAGATTCATATAATATCGTCTCGAAAATTAATTTATGGATATGGAACGTGCAATAATACATGTATCCGGTGTTGTGCAGGGTGTTTTCTTTCGCTCCTTTACCATGCAGAAAGCATCCGGCATCGGACTTACAGGTTATGTGGAAAACCTCCCGGACGGCAGGGTAAAAGCTGTTGTCGAAGGTAGTAAGGGTAAAATAGATGCCCTGTTGAATGCTCTCAAAGAAGGTCCTCCTGCATCCCGGGTAGATAATGTCGAAATAGTTTGGGAGTCCCCAACAGGCGAATTTAATGATTTCAGTATCAGGAGATAATTTATCTCCTGTCAATTACTCATTTTGGCGTCCTTTCACTTTATAGAATTCCATCTCCCTTTTAGAAAGGAAATTGAATAATATCTCAAAGGCTTCCTCGTTATAGGCATCCTGCAGACCAGGTTTGGATTGCAGGAAACATTTCAGGAAGTTCTCCTGGACTTTCTCACGGTCACATACGATTTGGGCACCCCGCTGATGCCACTGGTTTCATGCACTGTATAGACATCTTTCCAGCCTGCACTCTTAAAACGAAAATCCGGTGTTTCAGGAGGCTGGTTGTTTCTTATGATTTCACTTGTAACAATTGGTAATTCCAGCAAATCCTCATGGGTGGTAATATCTGCAGGTGTGACATTATTTTCCCTGAACCATTTCCTGTAAAAAGGCAAATTTTCTGCTGCATACTTGACAGTATATTTAATCCTTTCATCAACAAGGTTGTCCAGTTCTCCTCTTCCGAGATTTTCCATCTCAGGGTTAAAATAAGGGATAAAATCATCCTCCTTATTTATCAGCGGATAGTCTCTTCAAGTATCTCATATTCTACGGAAGAAACATCCCTCTCAAGAGAAGTGACTCCCAGTACATCTCGTAATTCTTCGATACAGTCCAGGCATACATGGACTTTTCCTATTATTTTACCCGATTCTGCATCTTTTTCGGATCCGCCCTCAATCTCGTAATCCATACATTCTTTTCCACAAAATATACAGCTCAAGAAACCCCCTCCTTCTTATTTTATTTTGAAAAGATTTGTATATATTACTTTCGACCCTTAACAGAAGGGTTATTTTTATAAGTTCTCCCTTTCTATGACTATTGATGTCTTCTTTTTTGAACAATAGTTCTTTGACTACCTCTTCGATGTATGAAATTAAGAGAAGGTATGAACTGCTTGATGAATTGCTGAACGATCTCATAAAATGTTCTGATGAAGGTGACATTATTCTGGTTGAAGGAAAAAGGGATGTTTCTTCATTGCGCAGTCTCGGTGTACGTGGTATTATTAAGAAAGTAACTCATATTCCCCTGCTTGATCTATCCGAAAAACTGCGGAAAATGGATCGCTGTGTTATTGTTCTGACTGATTGGGACAGAAGGGGAAACATACTTGCAGATAAGATATCTACAGACCTGGAATACATGGGTGTCGATGTGGATACTTCTATCAGAAATAGATTGGTGTCCCTTGTTCAAAAAGAGATAAAAGATGTAGAAAGTCTTGATAGTCACATGGAAAAAATGAGATATACTGTTTTACAACAGTATTAGTGAAGTAATTTCCGGAAAGTTGTCCTGCCACATTTGCGGCAGTAGTAAAGGACATTGGATTTCATCTTCATTACCTTTAACTTTTTCCTGCATTGAGTGCAGATCTTACAGGAGGATGCTTGCATCATACTACCTCTCTCACGCAAGTATAGTTATGGAATCAAGGGCGTGCTGTTTACTCTATTGTCCAGTAACCGCACACATTACAGTATTCTATTCCATTTTCGTTGACTTCCATTTTGCAATTACATTGCGGACATATGTTTAGTCTTGGCATATTATTCTCCCCATATGTCTTTGAAATAGGATCAATTCTAAAAGTAAATTATTTTATCCTATCTTTTAGTAAATTCCGTCTGGAATAATAAGATTATTTTTGCATTTAAATGTAGTGGGACAAGTCAACTTGTTTTTGTCAACTGTTTTTTCCATGTATATTTGGTCCTTCAGGTATTTCGCAGGAACGAATATCCAAAAAGCAGGATGGCTACTACAAATCCGGCGATTCCCAGTTCATTGGTTGCTGTGTCGGCTCTGGTAGCAAGATAGGCCGATGTAACCAGGATTATTGACAGGAATACATAGCTTGCGAAGTTTTCATACATCCTGTTTCTTTTAATTTCATTGGTTTTGTTCTCCAATTTTTCTATCCTGTAACCCCGGATTGTTTCGATAACGTCATCTACTCCCTGGGGCAAATTTTTGAAAATGTCAAAATAGCGATCTCCTTCAAGCTGGAAGTATTCCATCGCCTTGGCCGGGGAATATCTCTGCAGTAATACTTCTGTGATGAGAGGTCTGGCGTCATCAATAAGATTGAAGTCGGGATTTAGTTCGAGGCAAACACCTTCGATGAGGATAAGGGATCTTTCAAGTGTGGAAAAATCACTTGGAAGAGATAGGTTGTATTTCAGGGCAAGGTTTGCATAACTGTCATTCTGTCTCTGGCCCAGCGCATAGTTTTGCTTTGCTATCAAATCATCAAGATCAAGTTTGAAATGACGCACATTGATATCTTCCTTTTTTATATCCGCGATCCTCAGGAAAGCCTCAAAAGCAATATCCAGATTCTTTTTGTATATTCCGTAGAAAAGATTGAGCATGTTACGTCTTAGTTCACCATCTATGATTCCGATTGCTCCAAAATCAATGTAGGCAATACTATTATTCTGTATGAGGATGTTGCCTCCATGTGGGTCTGCATGATACAGACCATCGAGATAAACCTGCTTTAGGTAACTGGAACTTATCATGTGGGTATACTTTAAACGCTGTTCTGCATTCAGGTCCTGTATATTTTTCACAGGAGTTCCTTCCATGTACTCCATTACAAGTACGCTTTCAGTGCAGTATTGGTCGTATACCTGGGGGATATTTACATCTTCGATTGATTCAAAATTTTCCCGGAAACGTTTGATGTTGCGGGCTTCGTTGCGAAAATCCAGTTCTTTATTCAATAATTCCCGGAATTCATACAGGAATTCATCAAAATCGATGTTGTTTCCAAACCCCCCGATTCTTACGATGAAAGGTTTTAGGTCTTCAATTATGGATAGGTCAATGTTAATTTTGTTTATAAGGCCGGGTCTTGAAACTTTTACGGCCACTTTCTCATCATTCAGCTTTGCTTTGTATACCTGGGCAATTGATGCACTTGCTATAGGCTTTGTATCAAATTCATCAAAATATCCTATCACCTGTTCCATTGATATTTCAGGTTCGCCGTTTTGGGTGTCCGGTATTGCACATTGCAGGCTTGCAAAGGAAGGCAGCATCTGTTCAAACTCAAGGGGGTTTACATGATCCTGCAAATTTGCCAGTTCCCGTATGTAGCTTGGGGGAAGGATATCGGGCCTTTTACTCATTATTTGGCCCAATTTAACAAAAGTAGGTCCCAATTCCTCAAAAGCAAGTCGCATTTTGCTGGCATTTTGCTGGTTCTCAACATCGAGATAACAGGTACCTCGTCTACTGGATATGTAGTTGCGGTTAATTTCTTTATATAGAAGACTGAAAAGATTATATTTCGTAAAAACCTTGAGAATTTCCAGATATCTGCGACCCTTTCTTAGCATCAACCTGTTTTTGCATTTTCTTTATTAAATATGTATTGTTATATTTTGTGGAATAGGTTTAAATTAACAAATGTGAATATTTCTTCCCATGAACACTATAGTCATTATAAGATACGGTGAACTGTCCCTGAAAAGTCCGGGTGTGCGCAACTTTTTCGAACGTACACTGGTTAATAATCTTAAAGCAATGCTTGATCAGCAGGCAGTATCATATAATGAAGTTATCAGGGATAGGGGCCGTATTTTTGTTGAATCCGATAATCCGGCAGCCGCAAAAGTGTGTGCGAATGTTTTCGGGGTGGTCTCTACCTCTTTTGCCCGTAAAGTCGATCCAAATTTGAAATCAGCCGCAGAGGAATGTGCTGCAACAGCTGGTGAGTTCATCGCAGAATCCGAATCATTTGCAATCCGTCCACGTCGCTCAGGGAATCATTCTTTTACCTCCACAGATTTAGGGCGAAGTTGTGGAGATGCGGTTTATGAGAAACTTGAGTCACTGGGAAGGAATCCTTCAGTGAACCTTGATGACCCTGATAAAGAGATCTTTGTGGAAATGAGGCAAAACGCTGCTTATGTGTTTACAGGAATTTCCAAAGGTGTAGGTGGTCTTCCGGTGGGTACTCAGGGTAAAATGGTAGTCCTGTTATCAGGGGGAATCGATTCCCCGGTTGCTGCCTGGTTGCTGATGAGAAGGGGTGTAAAGGTCATTCCTGTATTCTGCAATAATGCACCCTTTTCCGATGAGGCAAGCCGACAGAAAGCCATCAAATGTGTGAAAGTACTTAATGAGTGGTCTGCCGGCAACCCCATGAAAATGTATGAAGTTTCCAACGGAAAGAATTTGCAGGCAATTCGGGATAACTGTTCTCTCAAAAATACCTGTATATTATGCAAGAGGATGATGTACAGGATTGCTTTTGAAGTTATGGAAAAAGAAAAAGCATCAGGTATTATTACCGGGTCATCTCTGGGTCAGGTGGCTTCCCAGACAACTTTCAACCTGCATGCTGAAATTTATGGTCTGGGATTTCCTATATATCATCCGCTCATAAGTTTTGATAAGACTGAGATTATCGATATGGCTAAAAAAATAGGTACTTTTGATATATCCATACTCAGTTCTGCAGGATGTGGAGCTGTCCCTGAACGTCCGGAGGTAAGGGCTATGTATGATGCGGTAGTTGAAGAGGAAGCAAAACTGGATGTTGATGGTCTTATTGACGATTCCCTGGCAAATGCCAAGGTATTGTATGAGTTTGAGTGAAAATAAGGCTTGATAGGGTTAAACTATCAAGGAATTAAAAACCCTCCAGCCATCTTGTAAGCAGAATTGCGTAGAGGGCAAGTATTACAAGCCCTAATGCAACTTTTGCGTTTTCATGTTCTACCGCCCACGCTGTTGACAAAAAATCATCAGGTATATAGTCTTCGATTCCCATTTAACCACCCTATAAAAATGGATGTTTATGTTATATCTGCTTTTTGTCATGGTAATTTTGTCTGTACAGGTAGGGACGATTCTGGTGCCCTGATGGATGTTGTATTGTGGTTGGGCCAGGACACTTCTTCATTTTTTGTAGACTATGCATTGGATCCTGTAGCATTGAATTGATTTATGAATAGGGCAAACAGGATAATAAAAAGAAAATGAAGGACTTATATCAGATTTATTTAAGCTTGTGACGTGGACCTGGCGGGATTCGAACCCGCGGCCTTTACGTTGCGAACGTAACGATCTTCCCCTGATCTACAAGCCCAAAAAAAAGACTGTGAAGACCTTCAGACAGGTCTTCCTACTTCTTCTACCTGTACGCTTTCGACGCCTTCGATAGTTGCTATGGCTTCCTCAACAGGCTCGGTTCCGCCTTCCAGGTCGCCTACAAGAACTGTAGCTTTAATGGCCTTGAGGCCAAAAGCGATAGGTTCATCGGCAGTTCCGAAGAGTTCTGAACCTTCAGGTAAAACATCTGCAATCTTTGCTTTGATCTCTTCTAGATCTCTTTCTACGCCATCTGGCATTATTTTAATAGTAGCTGCAACATCTCCCATATTTACACCTCATGGACCCATGAATCCACATTTAGGACAGACGTAATTGTTACTCTGCTGTCTGCATTTTATGCATCTTCCAAGTTCGGTGTCACATTCGGGGCATGCAAAACGTGCAAAACCCTTGTCCGAAAGGTGTACACCGCAGGAGGTACAGTAATTGACCTTCTCCATTGTATTTCTCCTTATTGTGATTTTACTATAAGTATGACGGATTGAGTACATAATCCGTATATAATTTAAAATTTCCCCCTGATGTAGGTACCTGTATCTCTGTTTCCCATAATAGCCCCTGTTATTCTGGAAAAATAGTTGCCATTTACAATAGTGCAATTCATTTCATGTTGTTTAAGGTAGTGTGGAAGATAGGAATCCACACAACTCTGTCCCATTCTTATGATGTCAGAAGCGGTAATTTCCCGTAATAATTTTCCCTGTTCCAGGATCCCGTCCACATCTGTTACTTTAATATATTCTGCTCCCATCATTTGGGCAAATTTTGCACCTATTGTGTCGGATGTGACCTTCCACGAATGAGGCAGGTCGTCGCTATCTGTAAGAAGTCTGTAGGGTAGCAGAATTCGTATCCCTTCAACAGGTCTGAGAGTAACGGTTGTTTCAATTTTCGTTTTTTCCCTGAGGTATATGCCGTACTGTTCCATGGATAGGATTGCCAGCCAGTGAGAGGTATCATCATCAAAACCTGTCGTCTCTTCCATGTCCCTTATTCTATCTGCAAAGGGTCCTCCGCCGGGAACCACGAGCAACTGTACTTTTTTACCCTTTGCCCAACTTTTCAGTGACAGCAGTAATTCAGGCCCCTGTTTTATCAGACTCCCGCCCAACTTTAATACAACTTTTTCTTTCATGTTTTCTTCAGTTTCACTCCAGCAGATTGGCTACTGCATAGGCGGGGAATACCTTTGATACATCAAGGCTCCATTTCTCTGCAAGTGATATGCACTCAATACCCAGTTCTTCACATGTGGTTTTGATCAAAAATTCGCCAAGTCCTGCTGCCAGGACAATATTAATGTCGTGTTTGTGGCAAAGTTCTGAGATTGCTTCTGAGAGCTTTTCTTTCTGTCTATCCTTTACAGCCACTGCTATCTTTCTGACATCTGCCATGTCAATTTCATTCAGGTCTGCGCAGACAACCCTTGCAAGTCTTCTGGCAGCCTCTTTTTCTGATTTTCCATGCCCGTCAGCAGTTTCACATGTGTATGCATCTTCATCGATATATGACAGGAGGAGGTAAGCATCCGCGCTTGTGGCAAAGAGTTCAGAGGCGACTTGGCAATTCCCCGGCCTTATCGCCACACTATCCAGCAGGGCAGCGATATTTGTCCTCAGGATTCCCTGATACAATAATTCATTGTTTGCAAGACGTTGTGTATCGGTATTGTGTGCAATTACTTTCCCGTTTTTTACAGGGATTAAATCACTTGTAGTACTGCCCATATCCACAAATAGGCAATCTTTCATTTTTCTGGCAATGAAACTTGCAGAAGCCATCCAGTTTGCTGCGGCAAGGGAGGCGGGATTTTGTGTATGTTTTATAAAATTGCCTTCCTGGTCCAGAAAGTCAATCTCACAGTCAAAACAGTCTCTTACAATATCCATAATGCCAACAACCCCTGCTGTTTTGTCTTCGTAACAATCGGCAAGTTCTCCGGTCATCACAACGCCCACATGAGATGGATTGTGCTTTTCTGAGATATTTTTCAGGACCGTTGGAAGTTTTGTTTCTTTCCAGAGGGGTACATAGTAAAGTTCACAGACAGCGCCGTCTGCTGAGGCTATTTTTGTATTTGCCCCTCCGATATCTATCCCGAGTTTTTTCATAAAAGGTCCTCCTTTCGGAATTCATAATTGCCGGTAATATGTACTGTTGATGGTAAGTTCTCTTCCAGGGCACCAATCAACAATTCTCCGATTTGGGGTTTGATTATTTTGCAGATACCCACAAGCGAAGTGGTAGGCCTGGGATTTATGTCTATTACATAGGGCCTGTCACCCATTACAATATCAACACCTGTGTACCCCCTGCATCCAAGTGCCCGGGCCGCCCTTTTTGCAGTATCAATAATCAGTTCCCTGTCAGGTGTTTCATAGGGGGTTATTCCTCCTTTGTAATCGATGGCAGTTCTATCCCCCTTTCCTGTAATTTCTATGTACTGGCGATTGATTGTCAGGGGAAGAGGCGCATTGGCACAGACAAGACTCACACTCAGGTGTTCTCCTTCTACATATTCGGTTACGACCATGTCCTGGGATATTGAAGGATTGGATGTAATGATCGTATTCTCTGCAGCACATCCATAACGGGGTTTAACCACATAATTGGTATCTTTTTTGAGCTCTTCCACCGTTTCAACAAGTCGGGGTGTAGATATTCCATTTTTTTCAAGGATTTTTCCGCACTTGAATTTATCCGCACACTCCCGGATGACCTTCGGGGATGATCCCATATTTGAGGTATATTCTTCTATTTCTTCCACAAGCCCCGCAAGCAGGTCATCGGGTGCAATTACCAGTGCAGCATCACATTTTTTGCCCTCGTCCTGTAAAACCGTCTTTATATTCTCTTCAGTACAGTATACAGGTGTGCCGACCTGGATTTCGGTTGCAGATGTCGTATATTTGATCTCATGATGGCCTGCGACAAAGCTTTCTGCAAGGCTTTTTAGCATGGCTTTACCCTCAAGCAGGAAGGTACCTCCCATTCCGGTACTTGTGGCATATTCGCAAATTAAGATGTTCATATTTCGAGAAATGTTTTATTTAATATATGCTTTGGGTTTATATCGCTGAGACAATAAATATATACTATCAGGACCTCTTTTTTGCAGAGAGGGATGGATATGGAAATGTCAGAAAATCCTTTTATTCAGGCACTGTTAATATCTTTTGCAATGGCAATTTTCATGGTGGGTATGGCCATGGGTATAATGCAAATAGTAACCACCGGTTCAAACCCCGTACCTTATGCTATTATACTTTTGGTGTTCGCCATAATCTTCATTCTTGGCTCTGTTTTCTTTGAAAAGAGAGGGGCTGACGAATTGGGATCAATTGCTGGTGCAGCACTTGTATCCTCGGTAAGTACCTTTTCAATCATCTCTTTTCTGGGAGGACTGAGTTTTGCTTTTAATGATGGACTTTTTTCCATAGGATGGAATAGACTAGTTTCTGCACTGGCGATTTGTATGATTGTTAGTATGTTGTTTGTCAAATTCTTCTCTTACAGGATCCAGAACCAGTATTCCTGATTAGATACTCTCTTCCCGCAAACTATTTATAGAATATCATACATCCAATTCATTGCAATTTCTATTATAAGTTGGACCGCTCAATACACAGGCGGAGATGTCAGTGATGGTAGGTAAAGATAAACAAGAAGATGATAACTCCTCAGATGCGGGCTATTCTCCTGAAGAGCTGGAACAGCTGGTTCAGGAAAAGGATGCGGAAATTGCATCTCTGAAGGAAGACCTTTTGCGTAAGAGAGCAGAATTCGATAATTTCCGTAAACGTACCCGCAAGGAGCAGGAAGAATTCCGCAATTTTGCGGTGGAAAACCTAATGATGGAATTGCTTGATGTCTATGATAATTTCGAGAGGGCCATTGAGTCCGCTCACAATACCGATGATGTGGATTCGGTGGTTGAAGGGGTAGAAATGGTGTTCAGGCAATTTGTATCGATCCTGGAAAAAGAAGGTCTCAAAAGGATTGAATGTGAAGGTGAGGAATTTGACCCATCCGAACATGAAGCCATGATGCACGTTGAACATGCGGATCATCCTGACAATACTATCATTGATGTTTGTAAACCTGGATACAAGTTAAATTCCAGGATAATCCGGCCCGCTATGGTGACGGTTTCCAAGAACACTTCTTCTGACAAAGAGGAGAAGTCTTCTGACAAAGAGGAGAAGTCTTCTGACAAAGAGGAGAAGTCTTCTGACAAAGAGGAGAAGTCTTCTGACAAAGAGGAGAAGTGTTCTGACAAAGAAGAGAGTTCATTGAAATGAATAGATAAGAAATATCAACTATAAATCTGATAATATTACAAAGAGGTAATCTATATGGGTAAAATACTTGGAATTGATCTGGGAACTACAAATTCCTGCATGGCAGTGATTGAAGGTGGCGAACCAACTGTATTACCGAATGCAGAAGGCAGCAGGACGACTCCCTCTGTTGTGGGCTTCTCAAAAAAGGGAGAAAAACTTGTGGGTCAGGTAGCCAAAAGACAGATGGTAGCAAATCCGAATAATACGGTAAGCTCAATCAAACGTCATATTGGAGAAGGGGACTATCAGGTAACTCTCAACGGCAAGGAATATACGCCACAGGAAATTTCTGCAATGATACTGCGCAAACTCAAGGAAGATGCAGAAAGTTACCTTGGTGAAACAATTACAGATGCTGTAATCACAGTCCCTGCTTATTTCAACGACTCTCAGAGACAGGCTACAAAGGATGCCGGTAAGATCGCAGGGCTTGAAGTTAAGAGGATTATAAATGAGCCCACAGCCGCTTCTCTGGCATATGGACTGGACAAGGAAACCGGTGACCACAAGATTCTTGTTTACGATCTCGGGGGCGGTACTTTTGATGTGTCCATCCTTGAGTTGGGAGACGGCGTTTTTGAAGTACTATCCACAAGTGGTGATACCCATCTTGGAGGAGATGACTTCGATGACAGGATTGTCAACCACATCATAAGTGAATTCAAAAAGGAAGAAGGTATCGATCTATCCGGTGACAAGGCAGCAATGCAAAGATTCAAAGATGCCGCGGAGAAGGCCAAGATTGAATTATCCGGTGTTGGTACCACAAATATCAACCTTCCTTTCATTACAGCTGATTCAAACGGCCAGCCAAAACATGTCGACATAGATATAACGAGGGCACAGTTCGAAAAGATGACCGAGGATCTTATCGACAAGACCCTCCAATCCATGAAAAAAGCTCTCAGCGATGCAAATCTTAAAACTTCAGATATCGAAAAGGTGCTGCTTATCGGTGGTTCTACCAGGATGCCTGCAGTCGTCAGGACTGTGAAGGAATTCATCGGTAAGGATCCGTACAAGAATATCAATCCTGATGAAGCGGTTGCTGTAGGTGCTGCCATACAGGCCGGTGTAATGGGAGGAGAAGTTGAAGATGTATTGCTGCTGGATGTCACTCCTCTTACCCTGGGTATCGAAACAATGGGTGGTGTCGCAACACCCTTGATTGAGAGAAATACCACAATTCCTACACGTAAGAGTCAGGTGTTCTCGACAGCTGCGGATAACCAGAGTTCTGTGGAAATTCACGTATTGCAGGGTGAAAGAGGCATTGCTTCTGCCAATAAGACCCTTGGACGTTTTATCCTTGACGGCATACCACCTGCACCGCGTGGAATACCACAGATCGAAGTAACTTTCGATATAGATGCCAATGGTATCCTCCATGTTTCTGCAAAAGATAAGGGAACCGGCAAAGAGCAATCTATAACAATCGAGAAGCCAGGTGGTCTTTCTGATGAGGAGATCGACCAGATGGTCAAGGATGCAGAGGCACATGCTGAAGAGGATAAGGCTAAGAAAGAAGAGGTTGAGGCAAGGAATAATGCACAAACTCTGGTAAGTTCTGCCGAGAAGGCTCTCAAGGAGGCAGGAGACATTGCTTCAGATGAGCAGAAATCCAAGGTAGAATCTGCGATTTCGGATCTCAATACTGCTCTTGAAGGTAGTGACATTGAAGCAATCAAGAGTAAAACCGAGGCTCTGCAGGAAGCAATGTATGAAATCTCTGCTCTTCTTTACCAGAAGGCACAGGAAGAGGCTGAGGCTTCTGGACAGGCAGCAGGCGGAGAAGGTGCTTCTACATCTGGTGCTGAAGGTGGATCAGATGAAGATGTTGTCGATGCTGACTTTGAAGAAGTAGACGACAACGACAAAAAGTAATCGAATTCAGGCAGGATTCCTCCCTGCCTATTATATTTTATAAACAAAAGACATCTTTACAGGTTTTCCCATGTCTACAAAGCGTGATTACTACGAAATACTGGGTATTTCCAAGGACGCATCAGCCAGCGATATAAAGAAAGCTTATCGAAAGCTTGCAATGAAATACCATCCGGACAAAAATAAGGAACCGGATGCTGAGGAAAAGTTCAAGGAGATATCCGAAGCCTACGCCGTCCTTTCTGATGAGGAAAAGAGAGCACAATATGATCGCTTCGGACACGCGGGAATTGATAACCAGTATTCGGAAGAAGATATATTCCGCACAGCCGATTTCGGAGGTTTCGAGGATATCCTCGAGCATATCTTCGGCGGCGGTTTCGGTGATTTTGGTGGTTTTGGCGGTTTCGGCGGTTCACGCAGCTCACGCAGGGGCCCACAGAGAGGTTCTGACCTGAGATATGACATGGATATTACCCTCAAACAGGCTGCATTCGGAGACAAGGTTAACATCGATGTCCCAAGGGCTCAGAATTGTGACACCTGTGGTGGGACCGGGGCCAAACCCGGTACAGAACCAGTCAACTGTTCTAACTGCGGTGGCAGTGGACAGGTAACCCATGCCCGTCGTACTCCCCTTGGTAATTTTATGACAGCCACTACCTGTGACAAATGTCACGGCAGGGGACAGATAATCGAATCGCCCTGTGAAACCTGTAATGGTACCGGCAAAGTCCGAAAGACAAAGACCATTGAGGTAAACATCCCTAAAGGTGTGGAAACCGGTCTGCGTTTGAAAATGACTGGAGAAGGAGAAGCCGGAAGTCCAGGTGCCCCGCCGGGGGATCTTTACATTGTCCTTCATGTTAAGCCTCATGAATTCTTTGAAAGGATGGGTGACGATATAGTATGTGAAATCCCTATCTCATTTGCACAGGCTGCTCTGGGTGACAGCATCCAGGTTCCCACTCTTTACGGTGATGTAAAGATGAATATAAAACCCGGTACACAGACCCATTCAGTATTGCGTCTGAAAGGCAAGGGGATGCCGCATCTGCATGGGCATGGACAGGGGGACCAACTAGTAAAAGTTATCGTGCAGACTCCTACAAAGCTCAATGAGGAGCAGAAAAAGCTTCTCAGGGAATTTGACAGTTTGGGTGGAGGATCAGCCGGTTCAGGTAAAGGTGGTGTTTTTGATAAATTCAAAAATGCTTTTGAATCTGTAATCTCTCCTGATGACTCTCCGGGCGATTCTCCTGCCTGATTTTTCTTTTTTTCAGTAAGCTTTAACAATAATAGCATATATTACCGCTCAATCCAGTTCATTATTTTATGTTAATTGGATAGAGGTACTTTTATGAAAATCATTGTCATAGGTGCAGGTGAAGTTGGATATCATATAGCAAAATCACTGTACCTGGAAAATGATCTTGTTATTATTGATGAAGATGAAGATGCTTGCCTGAGGGTCGATGAATTCGATGTTCAGGTCATCCGGGGCAACGGTGCAAATGCTACAGTTCTTGAAAAAGTTTTGATAGGCGCAGATCTCCTTGTGGCTGTAACCGGTGATGATGAAGTAAACATAGTTTCATGTATGGCTGCTAAATTGATAAAACAGTCCAATAAGAACTTCAAGACCATGGCAAGGGTCAGTAATCCTGATTATATAGATAGGCCGGTAGCCAAACGTACACAGGTTGGTATTGATGTAATGATATGTCCTGAACTTGCCCTTGCATCTGAAGTTGCTGACATTTTATCAGTTCCTTCTGCTATTGATTCTGAATCCTTTGCAGATGGAAAAGTAAAAATGATGGAGTTTGTTGTTAAGGACAATAGTAATATTGCAGGCAAACATCTTCGGGACATAGATTTGCTCGATTGCTGTATCGTAAGTGCTCTTTTCAGGGGTTCGCAACTGATCATTCCTCATGGTGAAGATATTATTCAGGCCGGCGACCACATCGTAATTATTGGTAAAACAGAAGCAATGAAGGACATTTCTTCCTTTTTTGGTGAGATCACTAAATCACGTAGCCGCGTGATGATAATTGGAGGGGGGGTAGTTGGATTTTATCTGGCACAGCTGCTTGAAAATACCCGTTTGAACGTAAAGATTATTGAAAAGGGTCGCCAGAGGTCTGAAATGGTAGCCGATAATCTTCAAAAGGCACTTGTTTTGCATGGGGACGGTTCCGACCTGAATCTTCTAAAGGAAGAAGGTGTCGGTGAGATAGACGTAGTAATCTCTGTCACAGACAATGATGAAAAGAATTTATTGTGTTCACTGATGGCCAAACAGCTGGGAGCAAAGAAGGTAATTGTCAGAGCTGATCACTTTGATTATGTGCCACTTTTCGAAATGGTAGGTGTAGACCGTGCTGTCAGTCCCAGGGAAGCTACGGTTAATGAAGTACTCAAACTTACTATGGGAACGGGAATCGAAGCCCTGACGACTATTGAAGGCGAAAAGGCAGAAATTATCGAATATACCGTATCTCGCAAATCAAGAGTGACAGGAAAGCTTCTAAAAGATGTGAATTTCCCGGATGATTCACTCGTAAGCATGGTAGTACATGGAGGAGTAACTATTATTCCCCGGGGTAACTACAGGATAAGGGAGGGAGATCACCTGCTTGTATTTTCCCTGCCCACGGCACATCAGGCTGTAGAAAAACTGTTCAAGTAAGTACATTTCTGGGTGTCCATATCCGGTGACTGGAGGATAGAGAAGTCGAAAACGACTACATTCTGAAAAATAAAATAATCAGTCAAACTGATTCTTTTTATATTTGAATTCAAAGTTGTTGTTAACAACATCTCTGAAAAGGCCCCTCAGGTCCCATAATAGTTTCTTGTTTGCTTTGAATAGGGCATAAAGCAGGTCCTTAAGACTTAGGCTATAAAAATTAACATTGGACAGGGATTGTGCAAGGTGATTGAGGTCGTTGTCTGTAAATTTGATAAATGTTTCTTTTACTACCAGACTATATTCGATTTCCTTTCCGATGGTGGATCTCCAGAGAGTTTCATATTCGTTCAGGGTATCTGTGGTGTAATCTCCTTTTTTGATGGCATCAGCAGCGACTTCTGCAGCAATCTTTCCAGCTTCCATTGCATTGATTATGCCTCCTCCTGTAATTGGATCAGACTGACGTGCAGCATCACCCACAAGGATTAAGCCATCACTAACGGTTTTTTCGATGGGTCCACTAACGGGAACTCCTCCATAGACCATTTCGATGATCCTCCCTTCGGGGTAAACATCTCTCATAAATTTGTCAAGATAGTCGATGGCTCTGTGGTCACCGGATTTACTTCCCAGGATGCCAACACCGATGTTTGCCATATTTTCACCTTTCGGGAATACCCAGAGGTAGCCTGCGGGTGCAATTTCGTTTCCGAGATAAAAATCACAGAATTGTGGATCAATATCAATATCAGTTACAAGATATTGTACGCAGGTTTCCATATCGGCTGGTTTCAGGGAGGTGTCGATTCCTGCCCATCTGCCGACCTTTGATTCCATACCGTCAGCGCCGATCACGATCTTTGAGTGTATTTCGTATTCTTCGCCCAGGTGCATTGCATATATTCCGCATACAACACCCTTTTCCATTATAAGCCCGGTTGCCCGGGTCTTGACTCTAACTTCTGCACCTGCCCTGGCACATTGGTCTACAAGGGCACGGTCGAAAACTTTTCTCTCAAGGACATAACCTACTTCTCCTCCAGACATTTCTTCACTCATTTCAACCATTGTGCCGTCCGGGGAATATATACGGGAGCCTGTAAGATCTGCACATATCCATCGTGGATCAGGTTCAATGTGGTCACTGAGACAAATTTTAGAAACTCCCTCTGCACAGCGCACAGGGTCGCCTACTTCCTGCCTTTTTTCGATAAGGAGTACATCAAGTCCGAGTTCTGCAGCATTTTTTGCGGCGATTGCTCCCCCGGGTCCACCACCTACGACTATTAAGTCATACATTTCTTTCATTTATTCACCTCAATAGCTCCTACCGGGCAGATTTTAGCACAGAATCCACAACTTGTGCAGCAATCATTAGCTTCCACCCATGTTTCTACAAGCTCGAGGGCTCCGCTGGGGCATACGCCCACACATGCACCACAGTATCCGCACTTGTACCTATTTATATTAATACTCATCCAATCACCGAAATAAGATATGAATTGACCCTAAGAACACATGTAAAGATATATGTTTTGTCAGTAAGGGTTTAAAATTATTACATTTTACCTTTTCAAGTATCATATATGCAGGAGATTTATAAATTATTGCATGTTATCATTTATTATGGAATTTATTATTGTTTATATCACAACTTCAGGTACAGTTGAGGCACGCAATATAGCATCCGAGTTAGTTTCCAGAGGTCTTGTGGCCTGTGTGAATATGTATCCTATAAGATCGGTTTTTATGTGGGAAGGGGAAGTAAACGAGGACGATGAAGTCGTCCTTTTTGCCAAAACGACCAGGAACAATTTTGAACCTGTGCGAGAGCTTGTGCGCAGCATCCACAGTTATGAATTGCCTGCAATTGTTTCATGGGATATTGAGGGAGACCCTGAATTCTTGGAATGGATCAGGACATCAGTATCTCATTAAAGGGGCTTATTTTCACCCTTCCTTTACTTTCTGTTTTTCCGAATCTTTTTTTGGCATAATCCTTTGCAATTCCCTGTCCATGTAATAGGAGTTCTGTAATATCCTGTGGTTCATCAATATCCGTACTTGCAAGGAATGAATCATATACCCGAATAGAGAGTTTTTGTTGTGCGGCAATCATGCAGTGATTCTCAAAACTTGAACCGTAGTATTTGACCCTGAACTTCTCAGGTTTGCGAATGAACAGTATATTTGTGCCGCCTCCCTTGCCCGGGACAATTGTCACATCCGCTTCACTCGCTACTATATCTTCTATATGACTGAATTTCACAAGAGGTAGGTCAGCCATAATGATCAGTATCGGCTCTTCCTTTTGAGAGAGATATTTATTCAAACAATCATTGAGGTCTGTGTCATCCTCAATTATATTTGCTTTCACTTCCTTTTTCACGTCACAGGCTTTGGGGGTGATTATATCTATATTCCGGATACCGCCTTCCTTTAAGGTTGCAACAACATCCAGAAGCATTTTTTCGACAAAGGTCTCCCTCTGCTCCTTTGTCATAACAGTTGAAAGTCTGGATTTGGCATTTTCCTTTTTATAGGGTATCACTGCTCTCATTTACATTCCCTGTAATGCGTATCACGTCTGACAGGCCTGCGTCCGATCTCTCCTATTATCCATTCCATTTCCCCGGAGGGTAAATATTCACCATTTTTGCCACCTGAAGCAAGAGTAATCTGGTCCTCCATGAGTGTGCCTCCCAGATCGTTTGCACCACAATTCAGGGCCACCTGGGCCAGTTTTTTCCCGAGTTTGACCCAACTGGCCTGAATATTGGGTATATGTTTATTGAGAAGGAGTCGTGCAATGGCATGGAGTTTGAGGTCTTCTATTCCACCGGGTCCATATTTGCCTTCTCGCATCATTTTTTCTCCGATTATGTTGTTATAGGGCATAAAGGGCATGGGGACCAACTCTGTGAATTTCCCTGTCTTTTGCTGGATATCCCTGAGTATAAGCAGATGCTCAATCTTTTCCTCCCAGGTCTCTATGTGCCCGTACATAATGGTTGAGTTTGTCACAAGGTCTGCTTTGTGAGCCGTCATTATTGTTTCAATCCATTCTTCGGTCGTAATCTTGTTAGGACAAATCATCCCGCGCACCCTTTCGGAAAGGATTTCTGCGGAAGTTCCGGTAAGTGTGCCCAGTCCCGCTTTCTTCAGTTTCCTGAATGCTCTTTCTGTAGATATATCGCAGACTCCGGCTGCATGACTTATTTCCATCGGGGAAAACCCGTGAATGCTTATATTGGGATATTCCTTTTTGATCGCCTTTACAATATCAAGATAAAAGTCAAGATCGAGTTTTGGTATAAACCCTCCAAGGATGCAAACCTCGGTTGCACCTGCTTCATGTGCGGCCTTTACCCTTTCAAGAATTTGCGGGATTGTTAGTATATAGCCGTCTCTTTGGTTAAAGGAGCAGAATTTGCAGCCACCCTTGCACATATTGGTGATATAAATATTGCGATTCACAACATAGGTCACATCGTCACCTACTGATTCCCTGCGAAGCCTGTCTGCCAGGTCAAAAAGTTCAAAAGGGTTTTCTATCAGGAGTTTCAGGGCATCTTCCCTGGTGGCCAACCCGTTTCTAGCCCGATTTTCAATATCTTCAGGAATCATTTTCTGCCTCAATGCTTTCATAGAGAGTATTCCTTTGCACAGGTTTGCGACCGGCCGTTCGGACCAACCATTTTATTTCAGAAACTTCCATATTTTCCCCGTTTTTTGCACCTGCAGAGCTGGATATTTTCTCTTCCATCAATGTCCCCCCAACATCGTTGGCACCACAGGCAAGAGCTACCTGTGCAAGTTTCTTTCCGAGTTTGACCCAGCTTGCCTGTATATTGGGGATGTGGGTATGCAGGAGGATCCGGGAAAGCGCATAAAATTGTAAATCCTCTATGCCTCCGGTGGCATACTTGCCTTCTTTTATCATCTTTTTGCCGATAGGATTGTTATAGGGCATGAACGGCAAAAGTACAAATTCGGTAAAACCAGCGGTTTTTTGCTGGATATCCCTTATTTTCAGTATGTGATCTATCCTTTCTTCCTTTGTTTCCACATGTCCGTACATCATGGTCGCAGTAGTGGCGATTCCAAGCCTGTGGGCTGTAGTGATTACATTTTCCCACTGCAGGGTGTTCAGTTTTCCGGGGCATATTATTTCGCGCACCCTGTCTGAAAGGATCTCTGCAGCAGTACCGGGCATAGTTTCAAGGCCACTGTTTTTGAGTTTTTTTATTGTAGATTCGATAGAAAGCCCGTTTTTCTTTGCAAGGTGGAATACTTCCATCGGGGAATAGGCGTGAATATGTATGTTGGGATAATTTGCTTTGATGGAACTGAGAATATCCTGGTAAAATTCCAGATTTGCATCTTCAAGTAATCCGCCCTGGATACAGACTTCTGTAGCACCCAACTCTACCGCTTCTTTTGTTTTTCTGATTATATCAGATTTTTCCAGAAAGTAATTTTCCTGGTTCCTGAAAGCACAGAAACCACAGTTGCCTATGCATTGGTCTGTGAAATTGATATTTCTGTTGACAACATATGTCACATCATCGCCGACAGCTTGCTTGCGTAATCTGTCAGCAAGGGAAAATAGTTGTAAAGGGGGAACTTCCAGCAATTTGAGGGCATTTTTTTTTGTAACATTCCCCTCATATGCCTGCTGTATGATATCATCAGGTATTGTGTTTTTCATAGGAATCCTTCTGTTATTTTCGATAACCTTTGGAATCTGCAAGGGAATTTATCAATCCATCAAGTTGTTTACTATACCATCCCCTCCTTATGTATTGCGGGTAGATTGGTAATCTTTCCTTTAATGGGACATCTCTTGCCATAGTTTTCAATTTTTCAACATCCGGCCATTCAGCTTCGGGATTTATCCAGTCAATCGTTGTGGGGGATATTCCTCCCAGGTCTTTGGCACCTGCTTTAATCAGCAGGTAAGGATCAATCAGGTTTGGGGCCACCTGCACTTCTACGTCTGCAGGCAGTATTCTTCTTGCCAGTTGTACAGTATCGAGCATCTCTTCTTTTGGTGGTGGCTTGATGCTTTCCATCCGGGTGCCAGGTTTGGGCATGAAATTCTGGATAATTACTTCCTGGATATGTCCGTATTTGATTTGTATTTCAGCAATGGTTTCAAGGGAATCGATACGATTTTCGCGGGTTTCCCCGATACCTACAAGGATGCCCGTTGTGAACGGAATATGTAGTTTACCTGCATCTTCTATCATGCGAAGACGGATTTTGGGTTCTTTACCCGGCGACAGTTCATGGGCAGGTAATCGTGCAGTGGTTTCGAGCATGAGGCCCATGCTTGCATTTACAGGTTTAAGGACTTCCATTTCTTCATAGGTCAGTATCCCGGCATTTGTATGGGGCAACAGTCCTTTTCCAATTGCCATTTCACACAATTTGTAGACATAATCCACAGTTGAAGAATAGCCTCTTTGTTCCAGCCATTCCATATATTCGGGCACTTCCTCGGCATACTCTCCGAACACGAACAGGGCTTCTGTACAACCCGCCTTTTTTCCATGGTTTAGAATATCATATATCTCTTTTTCCCTCATCAATTGTGCATCAGGATGGGATGGTTCACGACGGAAGGTACAGTAATGGCAGTTGTTCCTGCAGATGTTTGTGACAGGAATGAATACATTACGTGCGAATGTGGCATACTCTGGCATGAATGGAGAATGAAATGATATATATCCTACATAAGATTAATGCAACACAAATACGGGTTTATATTATGGGATGTACATTTCTTTTCAGGGAGGTCCATACAATTGCGTCAACTACCCCTCCCTTACGGCAAGGGGCTTGAATGTCAATTAAGCATTCGTCCGGGTGGCTGACAAGCACCCCTGAGATTCCAGGATATACCTGTAA
>NZ_RRBA01000011.1:0-55165 GCF_004104135.1 Methanohalophilus sp. WG1-DM
TGTCGGTACTCTGAAACCAGAAAAAAAGTATGAGTTTGCTATCGATTTTACAAATGATCCATATTATGGAAAAGTTGATTCATTCAATCAAGACTACGTGATACGTAGTCAGGCCAAGAAATCAACAAACTCTTTTTATTCATATGTAGCACTGTCCATTATAAACAAGAACGAGAGATTTACTTTTGCAGTTCTTCCTGTTGAAAGGAATAAAACAAAAGTTGATTACCTCACTTATTTCATAGATCTTATCGAAGAACTGGATTTCAATATCAAGGTACTTTGCCTGGATCGAGAGTTCTATTCAGTTGATGTGTTTGAGTTCTTACAGGACAAGGAGATTTCTCACATTACACCAGTAGTAAAAAGGGGAAACGCAATCAAGCAACTGCTTAACGGGAGAAAAGCAAGGTCTGCAGAGTATGTAATGAAGAATGCTCAAAGACAAGAAGTTCAGCTGGATATTGTAATTGATGTGAAGTATATGAAAGGTAAAAGAGGCAAATACGGATGTGAAAACCTTGGGTTTGTTGTTTATGGAGTTAAGTGGCCTCCAAGGAAGGTTAGTAACGTCTACAGAAGACGGAATGCTTACGAATCATCTTACAGGATGAGAAATGTTGTTAAACCAAGGACATCAACAAAAGATGTAACTTTCAGATATTTCTTTACTATAATATCGTTCCTGCTCAGAAATGTATGGATATACCTCCAGAAAAAGCATTTTACAATCGTAAAACCAGGTCCAA
Source organism: Methanohalophilus sp. WG1-DM (assembly GCF_004104135.1). Classification (NCBI taxonomy): domain Archaea; kingdom Methanobacteriati; phylum Methanobacteriota; class Methanomicrobia; order Methanosarcinales; family Methanosarcinaceae; genus Methanohalophilus; species Methanohalophilus sp. WG1-DM. The sequence goes on from NZ_RRBA01000011.1 coordinate 750, forward strand.
TAACCATTGATGAAGACAAGTTCAGGTTTGCCAGATTTATTCTGTTTGTTGAAGAATGGCTTAGGAGAAAGTTAAGGATTCAGCTAGTAGTGCAGTGTTTAAGGTAATTCAATAGGGGTAGGAACAAGATGGAAAGAAAATTAGAGAACTACTGACATTGAATATCAGACATTATATACCATACACTCAAAGTTACCTGATATTTTGATTCAAGCGTTAGATTGTAAGTCAAAACTTGCAGAGAGCAATATCTAATATATAGGACGCAAGAGAAACAGTCACATTCAAGGAAAAGAATAATTTATTCACCAGTAAAATGGTGAATAATCGAATAGCCAAGACAGCAGTTATTTATCGCCTTTCCTCAGGCTTTTCATTTTTTCAAGTTCCCCCTCAAGTTCCCGAATCTTCATTTCATCTATCGAATCCGCATAATCTGCAAGTTCCTTATCGGCTGTCTGAAGCGTGTTGTGCAGCTTTTCCACTACATTCTTCTCCAGATTCAACCTCTGTTTTCTGGTCTCGCTAACAAGCTCCTCGACAAGTACCTTGCCTTCTTCCTTGCTTATGGCACCTTCCTTGACCCTTGCCTTTACAAATTCCCTTATTCGCTCTTCGGACATAGCTGCCAATCCTGCACCAATCAATGCAGTTGCGCCTAAAAGACCCATCTTCTTTATCTTTTCCATGTATAATACCCCATTACTGATCAGATAGGATTCACAATCGGCATGAGTTAAAGTCAACCAGTAAGTCAATCTACTATATTTGAAACCAGGGACAAAACCACCACCTGTCTTAAGATGACCGAATGCCGATTCAGAAATTCACAACTCCCCGATTTATGTTTCCCTTCCAGATAATAATAGGTACAACTAAATATATATTTGTTTGGTCTTAAAGAAGAGGCTACAGTCTAATTTTATAAATGTCCATTGTATTTATTTCAGGAAGAAGATTCTTCCTGATTATTGAATACCTGATTGCCCAGTTCAGTTACATCATAGGTATCCGTTTCAGGATTGTATTTTAACAAACCATCCTTTGCCATTTTGTCCAACATGGACTTCATTATATCGTCTGTCATTGTTTTAACCTTTCACTCATTTTTAGATAATATCCACAAAACCCGCATCTATCATAGACATTAAGGCAAAATTAATACATGTTGTCAGAGTATATTTAATATATTATTGCAGGGGAAACTAAATGAACGAATTTGGGTACTATGGTTATGGTTACCATACTGTGGTGGGTATGTTTGTATTTGTCCTGATTATAATAGGTATCGGTTTATTGATCAAATGGCACATCGGGAAAAATAAATAAAAATACAGAGATAAGTTTGCAATTGCCTAAAATATAAATTGTGATAATAAGAGGTGAAACAATGGACAAAGGATTTTCAAAAGATTTGAATGAATTGATGCAATTTCCCACAGAGGGAATCTTCAGTACAGTACTGACAAAATCAGACACCTATAATTACACACTTATGTGTCTTGCAGGTGGAACTGATATTGATGAACATACATCCACAAAAACAGGAGTGGTCCAGGTCCTGAAAGGAAAGGGTGTCTTCCGTTTATATGGAAATGAAATCGAAATGGAAGAAGGTACATTCATTTTCATGCCTGCAAATGCACCTCACTCCCTTCAAGCCCAAGAAGACCTCGCAGTACTTCTGTGCCTGACTAAGTAAATAAATTACATGAATTAAAGGTGTGGTTGTATGAAGATAATTATCATAAATGGTTTTCCAGGAAGCGGGAAAACGACCACAATAAAGGAAATGGCTAAGAGTTTTGCGGATAAGGGGAAAAAGGTTGTTATAATATTTACCGAGGAAGGAAGAGTCAGTTATAATGATATCAAAAACACAAATATAATCACAAAAGAAGTGCTAAACGCCTGCGTTCCCTGCAGTCTCAGGTTCAATCTGGAAAGCACTTTAAAAAATGCAACCCGTGAATCAAATCCTGATTTTGTGATAATCGAACTTCTATCAACTGCATCCTCGTCCCAGATAAAAGCAAGCCTGGAACCGATGAATATTCCGGATATGTCTTTTGCTCCTGTTGTAAATATTGTAGATCCTAAAACTTTCATCACTGATATTAGTAAATTGCCCAAATTTGCCATCGACAGGATTAAAGAGGCTGACATAATCTGTTTGAACAAAACAGAATCTGCAAAAGATGAAAATATCAGAAATGTAAAAGATTTTCTCCGTAATGCTAACCCTGATTCAACCATACTGGGAATTTCTGCACATAAACCTGATGAAGAATTTAGATCTTTCACGGATCAATTGCTAAATAACGATGGAAGAATGCGGGATATGAAATCGTGAAATGACTGTATTATGATTACATGGAAGAGAGACAGCACCGGTATCTGAAAATGGTTAAATAATTGAATTGGTTAACAGGTAACAATGAAATTCATAAAATCAATTGTTGCTATTTTCGTCCTTTCTGCAATACTACTTACCAGTGGATGTGCAGACGACACAAATCGATCAATAGTCCAATCCGGTGTTGTAGAAATCAAAGGGGACAATATCAAGGAAACCGTACAGTATGACGAGGAAAATATCGATCTGTACATAAATGGTGATTCAATCAATGTTGTGGTGGAATGGGGCACCAGGGTTGATAATGCCACTATTACCGGCAACAATATAGAAGTTCTATTCAAAGATGGAGCAAGTATTGAGGAAATTTATCTGAGCGGGTCACGCATAACCGTCATGGTACCAAAAGCCCAGTATCCGGTTGTACACAGGGAAGGCAATGATGTGGCAGTGGTATACTATTAATCCACTTTTCCACCCTCAAGACAGAAGTGCAAATAATCTTTTTATCAGCACTTTTGTCTCTTTACATTAGGCCCTTCACAGGTATCCTGCACAACAAATCCCGCTTGCACAATTTTATCCCTTAAAGCATCTGCTGTTTCCCAATCCCTCTCATTTCGGGCCTGCTCACGTATCTTTACAAGCTCCATAATCTTTTCTGGAACTTCCTCACCTTCTTGTGCAAAAAGGCCAAGGGTATCTGCAAACTTCCTGTAGAGGGAAAGAAGTTTTTCAAGTACATCCTTATTCCTGCCGGCTTCAAGATACTGGTTGGAAACACGGGATAATTCATGATAAACTGCAATTGCTTTCGGGATGTTCATATCATCTTCCAGAGCGTTCCTGAAATCATCTTCAAGATTGTCAGGCAGGTCTATCACTTCCTGATCAGAAGGATATTCATTATCATCTGCGCTCTTTATAGCGAACTTCAGATTTTCCAGTGTTTCCCTGAGTTTGAAATAGCTGTTTTGTGCATGCCGGGCAAAGGAGTCGGAAAAATCCAGTTTCTTTCTGTAATGCACGGACATAAACATGAAGCGCACAACTTCTCCCCCATATTTGTCAACCAGTTTTGGGAGAGTGAAAACATTACCCTTTGACTTACTCATTTTCTCGCTGTCAACTATCAGGTGTTCCCCGTGTATCCAGTACCTTACAAAGGGTTTATCTGTAGCCCCTTCAGACTGGGCAATTTCATTCTCATGATGGGGAAATATCAGGTCCACTCCACCTGTATGAATATCAAGGGAAGGTCCAAAATGATTCATTGACATTACCGAGCATTCAGTATGCCATCCGGGCCTGATCTTACCCCAGGGACTTTCATAGTAAATACCCCTTTCAATCTCTTCCTGTGTGGATGCTTTCAGCAAAACAAAATCCCGGGGATTATCCTTATCGTATTCATCGACATCAACCGATGCTCCCATCTTAATTGAATTGAAATTCAGTTTTGAAAGCTTACCATAATCCGGAAAAGCCGAAATCCTGTAATACACCGAACCCTCCTTTTCATAGGCAAGCCCTTTTTCCATCAGTATTTGTGCCAGCTCTATCATTCCATCCACATTTTCAGTGGCCCTGGGATAAGCAGAGGCTCGTTTTATGTTTAGCATATCAAGTCCGCAGAAAAATTCTTCAGTATATTTTTCTGTAAATTCCTTCAGGGACATTCCCGCTTTCTTTGAATCCCGGATAGTCTTATCATCGATATCTGTTATATTCATTACAAGATTCACAGAGTAGCCCAAATACTTCAGGATACGTACCAGATTGTCGGTCATTAAAAAGGTTCGGTAATTACCTATATGCGGAATATTATACACCGTAGGACCACATGCATATATTGTAACTTCATCTTCCTTTAAAGGTTTGAAAACTTCCTTTTTCCTTGTTAAAGTATTATACAATTGTAACATTCAAACAACCACCTGTTACACTAATTTACGCCTTCCTATTTTAATCAATACATTTAACTTTCAGCTATTTGATGACTGCACCCACACTACCCATAAATTTTGCTCTCTTAATACCGAAAATTTGACATTCAGGAATCTGTTCACAATATCCATATTTGTTCTGGCATGACTGGTTACAGATGTTGCTTTAAAGCGCGATTGACCATTGGCCAGTGCCATATAGGGGATCACTTGATCGCACATAAATTCATCAACTGTTGCACCTGCTCTAATGCATCGTGAAAGATTTTTTGCAGCATCGATTCCTACTTTCTCAGCTTTGACACCACGCTCCCCGAGACTATCCATCCCGATAGTAGAATTTTCAAAAACAGCCCAGAGGGTTACTCCTGATCCGGTGGAATAAGAGGGTGAATATTGGGCATCAATATTTATTGGTACCTCATATCTCTGCGCAAGATAATCCTGTATGGCATCAACTTCCCTTGCAGATACATCTGCCCTTTCGAGGTCCGAGGACGAATGGGCAACTCCTTTTATATCCAGCAGTTTTCCTCTTTCATAAAGATCAATGGCTTTAATGCAATCTTTCGGTGGTACTACCTTGACCAAAACCTGAGCTCCTCCACGAGGATAGTAACCCTCCCTGAGAATCCGGATAGTCACATGAAAACCCATCATTGAAAGAATGGGACAGAGAGCATGCTGTATATAAGCAAGAGACGGACTCCATTTTCCATAGGTGGCACCTCCATGAATAGAGACCTGTACATCTTGATCTGCTATGGTTATCGGAATCAGAAGGGCCTGCAGGACAAGGCCGATTGAACCTGCTGTAGGAATTTCTATTTTTATGTGATTGGATATTATAGGACCGGGCACAAACTCAATCTCCGTTGAACTTACCGATACTCCCCTCACTTCTGCATTACACAACTGTGCAACCGCCATAATTGCGGCCACATGCTGGGCTCGCAAACCCGGGACATACCTTTGTGCACGAATATTGATGATTTTCACAGGTAACCCTGTAACCGCAGAAAGAGCTACAGAGGTCCTTATGATCTGTCCACCACCTTCTCCAGTGGAACCATCTACTAAGATAGGATCAGACATAGAAATTAATTATACTTCTTTATTTAATATTTTACCTGACGCTCCTCTTCTGTATAACCAAAAATGGTTTATAGGATAATTAATGTTTTTTTTAAATAGAGGAGGGCACAGGAATGAAAATAGTCAAATGCAGGGACTTGGGTTTCAAATGTAATTTAATGGCTACAGGAACCAAACAGGAAGATGTAGAAAAAAAGATGCTTGACCACATCAAGCAAGTCCATGGAGAAGAACTGGAAAAGATGTCTGAAGATGAGATTAAGGAGATAAAGTACCGGATATCAACCCTCACCGGACGAGGGTGTGGATGTGGTGCACTATAAATTAATTATCTGAATTAATCAATCCGTATTACAATACTTATATTCAAAATAACTGGAGCAATCAAAATGACAGGTAATCCCCTCAATACTATAAAGAAAGCAGATCCAGATCTGTTTGGTTTAATCGAGCAAGGCGGTGAATTGACATTCTCCGAAGAAGGCATACCCTTACAATATAAATTCCTGATTGCAATGGCACTTGATGCATCGAAAGGAGCTGAGAACGGAGTCAGAAACCTAGCAACACAGGCAATCAATGCCGGAGCTACAAAGGAAGAAGTGATGCAGGCAGTACGAATAGCCAATTATGTTTCAGGAGTAGGAAGTGTACATATTGCTGCAAATGCATTGAAGGATATTGTCTGAGATTGCAGGCAATAATCCTTCAATATATTTTTTGGTCAATTACAGGGCCTTTAAATATTCAATCAGGTCGTTGAGACCCTTTTCGGACATGTCTCAGCGCGGCATCGTATAATCCAGTCATTCCCCCGACGGATCAATTCCTTGTTTAATAGCCGTCTTGATGGTTTCATCAGTATAAACGGAATGAACTTCATGTTCATCCTCATTGTGCGCATCAGCAGTCAATGCTTCATAGGTGATATCAGGAGGCACTGCAGTACCCATCATTATCGGCACACCACCTTTTCCATCAACACCATGGCAACTTACACAGCTGCCACCATGTACGCTTAACCAGCGAGGACCAGCCTGAAATGATATTCTTTGTCCATCTTCATTAAAACCGTATTAAGGTCCAGGCCTGATTCAAGAAGATCGTTTTGGATGTCTTCAAGTTTTAATCGCATTATAAGGTAACTTTTCCTTGCCTTAAAACTTACAAAAATATCTGCCAAACCGTCTTTTGTCAAACCAATATAGTATTTGTTATATTTGAGTTCAAAAGTGGGATCGATCTCTTTGATTAAGTGAAGTAAACGATCTGCCAGTTCCACTGTTTCTTTAGATCCTTTATTTTCCCAATAATATCTATCTACAACTTCAGTTACTTCTTCATCTTCATCGATAAGGTCAAGTTCAAATTCATCCAGTATCTTTGTGAAAGTCAGAGCAATGCCGGCAGTGTTTTCCACTTCATAAGCATTCATCTGGATGGCAATAATAGGTATGTTGCCGTTAAAGAGCTGGATTACATTAAAAAAGCGACTTGTAATATCCTCGGCTATAATCACAGCACAATGGTCATATTGTGGATATTTCTTTCTTTCATTATCCCAGTATTCGATAGTCCTGATTATGTGAGATTCATCTGTTTTACCTAATTGAATTTCAACTTCATATCTTTTTAAAGAATCAGGGTCCTGAAGCAATAGATCAAGCCTGCCAGCACCTCGATGATTGCGTTCTATATCTTTTAGAATCAAATCTCCAAGGCCCAGTATTGAAGGATCGGAAGATATTTGCTCCTGTATCCATTTTTCATTTATACGAGGATTTCGTTTTAATGATGTTTTTTTAAGGTTTATTAACCGCACACCGACCACACCCCAATAAATTACTATGGTATAGATATGTGGAAGGCAAGATATAAAAATTATTTTTAATCAAAATTCTGAACATGTCCAACAAAAACAGCATAAAATCATTAAACTTTTAATTAACAAACATATTATAGATAAATACAATGATCCAGACCAATTCACAATTAATTTCCATATCCTAAAGAAATAAGTTTACTTCAGCGAGATCAAACGCATGAGCCACAACCAAAAACCCGAACAGGTAGCTAGAGATCTTATAGATAAGAAGTTGAATGATTCTGGTTGGGCTGTACAGGCTAAGAATCAGCTTGATTGGAACGCTTCAACCGGTGTTGCGATAAAGGAATACCAGACCGAGGTGGGCCCTGCAGATTATGTACTTTTTGTGGATCAAAAACCTGTTGGAGTTATCGAGGCCAAAAAGGAAGAGGAGGGGCACCACCTCACTGTTGTTGAAGAGCAGTCAGCTGAATATGCTACGAGCAAGTTGAAGTACCTCAATAATGAACCACTCCCTTTTGTGTATGAAAGTACGGGGAAAGTTACAAGATATACTGATTACCGGGACCCAAAACCAAGGTCCAGGCCTGCTTTCTCATTCCATCGCCCGGAAACATTTCTACATTATCTCAAACAGGAGAAGAGTTTAAAGGAAAGACTCCTTGAAATGCCCGATTTTAAAACAGATGGATTACGTGATTGCCAGATTCGGGCCATTTACAATCTTGAAGAATCTTTTAAAAAAAACCGTCCCCGTGCTCTGGTGCAGATGGCTACAGGATCGGGAAAAACCTATACTGCCATTACGTTCATTTACAGATTGTTGAAGTTTGCCGATGCTAAAAAAATACTTTTCCTTGTGGATACACGTAATCTGGGAGAACAGGCTGAACAGGAATTCATGGCCTATGTACCCAATGATGATAACCGCAAATTTACCGAACTTTACAATGTGCAGCGCTTGACTTCCAATTATATTTCCTCGGATAGCCAGGTTTGCATCTCCACTATACAGCGACTTTATTCTATACTGAAGGATGAAGAACTGGACGAGGAATCAGAAGAGGAAAATCCGGCTGAAAAAGAGTGGAAATCGAAAGAGCCCCTGCCGGTTGTATATAATGAGAATGTCCCCATAGAAGAATTTGATTTCGTGGTTATCGATGAGTGCCATCGCTCCATATACAATCTGTGGCAGCAGGTTCTCGATTACTTTGATGCATTCCTGATCGGCCTGACGGCTACACCGGATAAACGTACCTTTGCTTTTTTCAATGAGAATGTGGTGAGCGAGTACAGCCATGAGGAAGCCGTGGCAGATGGAGTGAATGTGGGTTATGAGGTTTATACGATTGAGACCGAGATCACTAAAAACGGAGCAGAGATCAAGGCCGAGGAGTTTGTCGATAAACGGGAGAAATTGTCCCGCAAAAAACGCTGGGAGCAGCTTGATGAGGATTTCACATATACTTCAAATAAGCTGGACCGGGATGTGGTTAATCCCAGCCAGATACGAAATGTAATTCGCACTTTCAAGAATAAACTTCCCGAGATTTTCCCGGGCAGAAAAGAGGTACCCAAGACCCTGATATTTGCAAAGACGGACAGTCATGCGGATGATATTATTCAGGTCGTCCGGGAAGAGTTCGGAGAGGGGAATGCTTTCTGCAAGAAGGTGACGTACAAGGTGGATGAGGACCCAAAATCCGTCCTGTCCCAGTTCAGGAATGATTACAATCCCAGAATAGCGGTTACGGTGGATATGATTGCTACCGGCACGGATGTCAAACCGCTGGAATGTCTTATGTTCATGAGGGATGTGAAGAGCCGTAATTATTTCGAGCAGATGAAGGGACGCGGTACACGCACCCTGGATTTTGATGATTTGCAGAAGGTGACTCCCTCGTCAATCTCGGCCAAGACACATTTTGTGATCGTGGATGCTGTGGGTGTTACCAGGTCCATGAAGACCGACAGCAGGTCTCTGGAGCGCAAGAAGGGCACACCTATGAAGGATCTGCTTGGAGCGGTCACCTTCGGAGCAGAGGATGAGGATGTGTATGTTTCCCTGGCCAACCGGCTGGCCAGATTGGAAAAACAGATTACACCACAGGAGCGGGAAACCTTTGCCGAGAAGACCGGCGGGAAAGAAATCAATGAGGCCATTAAGGATTTGCTCAATGCCCACAACCCGGATGTAATCGAGGCAAAGACGCAAACGATTCAGACAGAAGAGCCGGAAATTTCTGAAGATGAAGCCAGAAAGAAGGCCCGGGGGAATTTATTCAGCACTGCAAGAGCTACCTTTACCGGCCAGTTGAATGAGTATCTGGAAAATGTGCGCAAAGTACATGAGCAGATCATCGATACTGTAAATACGGATACGGTCCTGAGAGCGGAGTGGGATGAGGATGCTGTGATCAGGGCTGATGAAGTGGTGAGTGATTTCAAGGCCTATCTGGAGGCAAACCGGGAGGAGATCACTGCCCTGCAGATTTTCTATAACCAGCCCTATCAGCGCAGGGATGTCACTTTCAGGATGATCAAGGAAGTGCTGGAAAAACTAAAAGCTGAGAAGCCCTACCTGGCTCCGTTGAGAGTCTGGCAGGCCTACGAACAGCTGGAAGAGGTCAACGGGAATTCCCCGAAGAACGAACTCACAGCCCTGATCTCCCTGATCCGCAGGGTTACCGAGATCGACCCGGTACTGACTTCCTATGACTTAACCGTAAGCAGGAATTTCCAGAACTGGGTATTCGATAAGCAGGCCGGTACCCTGAAATTCAATGAGGACCAGATGGGCTGGCTGCGAATGATCAGGGATTACGTGGCCACCAGTTTCCATCTGGAAATAGACGACTTGGACTATGCCCCGTTTGATGCACTGGGAGGACGTGGCCGGATGTACCAGCTCTTCGGGAATGAGATGAACACGATGATAGATGAATTGAATGAGGCACTGGCGATTTGAGCTCTTATAATCTTTCAATAAATGAATTTGTGTGATGGCATGAAAATTCTATATGACACTAATATTTTGATTCCCATACAGGACCCGAAAATTCTTTCTCCAGATCTACAAGAGTTACTTGCACTAATCAGAGAACATAGTCATCAAGAAGTAATTCATCCTGCTTCTCTCAAGGATATAGAAAATGATAATGACGCTGAAAGAAGAGAGATGATTCTATCAAAACTTCGTGGTTATCCAATACTACCATCACCACCTCTGCCAGATGATTCATTTGTATCTTTAGTAGGAACACCTTCAAATTCACATGACATAAATGATAACGAAATACTGTATTCACTTTATAAAAATCTCGTAGATTTTATTATTACAGAAGACAAAGGAATAAGGAGGAAAGCATTCCGACTGGATGTTGACCATCGCGTTTTTTCGATCTCTTCAGCACTTGACTATTTCAAAAGATTATATAAAAGACATGAACCCAAACATACATTATTAAAACAATTATATGCTCATGAAATAGACATTAATCAACCCTTTTTTAATTCCCTAAAAAGAGATTATACCGATTTTCAGCAGTGGTGGACGGAAAAATGTGTGAAACAAAGTCGTAAATGTTGGATATATGAAGAGGAAGGAGAAATAAAGGGATTTCTGATGCTCAAAGAGGAAACTGAAGCAATAGACACCTCTCCTCCTCAACCTATAAAACCTCGGGTCAAAATAACAACTTTAAAGGTAGATTTGTCCGGTTCTAAAATGGGAGAACTGTTCCTAAAATTAGCATTTCAATACTGTATAAATAACAATTTCTTTGAGATATACCTCACCCATTTTGAAACAAACGATGATCCTCTAGTATATGTAATTGGAAATTATGGTTTTGAGAACATTGGAAAGAGAACCTGCAATGGTGAAGATGTATATTTGAAAAAATTTAAAGTGGAAGACACAAGCTTAGAGCCTCTTACGATTGCTAATAGATATTATCCATGTTTTAAAGATGATGAAAGCATCAAAAAATTTATCGTTCCAATCAAACCAGAATATCATGACACTCTTTTTCCTGATTATTCCAGAAGACAGTTGACTTTTGATGACTATACAGAAATAAACGTTCCTGGAAATGCAATTAAAAAAGCCTATTTATCGTCCTCAAGAATAACAAAAATAACTCCGGGAAGTATAGTTCTGTTCTATCGCTCTAAAGATCAAAAAGCAATTACGGCTATAGGTGTGGTCGACCAAGATCCAATTAGAACAACAGATCCCACAGAACTGAAAAGAATTGTGGGCAAAAGAAGCGTTTATTCCGATGAGGAACTCATGGGATGGGCAAAGGAAAACGTTTTTGTGATTCCATTTAAACACCATTTTTACTTGCCAAATCCCTTAAGCTTAAGCTATTTGAAGGAAAAAGATATTCTTAAGAGCCACCCTCAATCAATAACAGAAATAAACCATGAACAATATGTAGCCCTAAAAAGTGGTGGCAAACTCGATGAACGTTTTACTGTCAATTAAACCAGAATATGTTGATGAAATTCTAAAAGGAAAAAAGAAATTCGAGTTTCGAAAGTCCATTTTTAAAAGAAGAGACATCACCAAAGTCTTCATATATTCCAGTTCACCGATTAAAAAAATTGTTGCATCATTTGAAATTGCCGGCATTATCGAAGATTATCCAAAAAATATATGGGATCAATGTCATGAATATGGAGGTATTGCCAAAAATGATTTTTTTGACTATTTTAAGAATTCAGAAATTGGTTATGCAATCAAGATTAGCCATCTCCATGAATTCTCCGAACCAATCAATCCCTATCTGCTAAAAAAGGACTTTAGACCACCTCAATCTTATTATTATCTGCCTTTAGACTATTTCAGAGATTACGAGCCGGTGTTAATGGAATCTGGTAAGGAGTATCGCACTGATATGGACATTAAATTGGATACGCAAAAAAACATGCTGAATAAGAATATTTTAAAATCTGAGGAGAAGTACGGATGGAAAACAGTTCGTTTAGGCGATTTTGCCATATATCAAAAAGGGAAAAAACCAAAAAACCAACAATCAGAAGCGTCTGATGTATTCAAATATCCATATATCGATATCAGGGCTTTTGATAAAGGGGAAATAAAATATTATACTGATGGCGAGAATTGTGTAATATGTGAAGAAGATGACCTCTTAATGGTTTGGGATGGATCCCGTAGTGGCTATGTTGGAAAGGCAATAAAAGGTGCATTGGGTAGCACCTTAATGCGTCTCAAGTTCCATGCTACAGAAAATAAGTTTGCTTATTATTTTTTGAAATCTAAATATCTTGAAATAAATACAAAACCAAAGGGAACAGGAACGCCTCATGTTGATCCTACGATTCTTTGGAATTATCAATATCCCCTACCACCCCTACCCGAACAGCGCACCATCGTCTCCAAAATAGAGCAACTCTTCAGCGAACTGGACAACGGCATCGCCAACCTCAAAAAGGCACAGGAGCAGCTCAAAGTGTACCGGCAGGCGGTGCTGAAGAAGGCATTTGAGGGAGAACTTACGAAGCAGTGGCGACAGCAGCAGACCGACCTGCCGGATGCGGAAGAATTGCTGGAGCAGATTCAGAAGGAGAGGGAAGAAAGCTACAACCGGAAACTGGATGAATGGAAAACGGCTGTTAAAGAGTGGGAAAATAAAGGGAAAAAAGGGAAAAAACCTTCCAAACCAAAAAAAGTCAAAGGAGGTAACTTTCTTTCAGATAATGAATTAGAGAAATTGCCAATAATTCCTAAAGAATGGAAATGGATAAAAGTGGGTGAAATTACTGAATCGATGAAAAATGGAATTTATAAACAAAAGTCGTTCTATTCTGAAGAAGGAACTGCATGTCTTAGGATGTACAATATCGAAAATGGAATAATTGAGTGGTTTGATATTAAAAGAATTATACTCACAGAAAATGAAAAAAATGAGTATGGGTTAAATGCTGGCGATTTATTGGTAAATCGAGTGAATAGTAGAGAGTTAGTAGGGAAGACTGCAGTAATTCCAGAAAACATGGAATTTTCAGTCTATGAAAGTAAAAATATTAGATTGAGATTAAATTCAAAAATCAATTCAAAACTCGTAAATTATTGGTTTTTCCTTTCAGCAAATCATTACTTCAATAGAAATGCTCAACAAACAGTTGGTATGGCATCAATAAATCAAAGTCAATTAAGCAATTTTGAATATCCACTTTGTCCTTTTTTAGAACAACAAGCCATCGTCAGCGAAATCGAAACCCGCCTATCGGTATGCGATAAAGTCGAACAGGACATCGAAGAGAATCTGGAAAAGGCAGAAGCATTGCGCCAGAGCATCCTGAAAAAGGCCTTTGAGGGGAAACTGCTCAACCAGCAGGAACTGGAAGAAGTGCACAATGCACCAGACTGGGAGCCTGCCGAAGTGCTGCTGGAGAAGGTGCAGGCGGAGAAAGCCGGTGCGAAATAAAGCAATAAAACCAAGTGAGAGATTAATATGAAGAATGTAGAGAAAGCAGAAAAAGTCCATTTAGGAAGCCTCATAGACCAACTTAAAAAGGGACATTATATTATTCCTGATTTTCAACGTGATTTCGAGTGGGAACCATGGGATGTTCTTTCACTTGTTCGCTCAATATTCATGGATTATTATATTGGAACCTTATTGTTGTGGAAAGGAAGCAAAGAAAATTACGAGATATTGAGCTGTGAACCGATTTATGGATTTGAAGGAAGTAATGACCCACAACACATAATTTTGGATGGACAACAACGTTTGACAGCTATCTACTATGCTTTCTTTAATCCGGGAAAACCCTTCCCTAGAAGAAAAAACCCAATCGTTTATTTCCTTAACATAAACAAATTACTAAATGAAGAATACGAAGAAGCTTTTTTCTATGACACATCATCAAAAAAATATACTAATATTCTTCAAAATAAGGAAGAACAATATAAACATCATTTATTCCCTCTTTCTGAAATGAAAGAAGGTACATGGGGAACAGGTGACTGGATAAAAGGTTATCGTGATTATTGGACCAACCAGCTCGAAAATGTAGATGCCGAAAATGAATTAAAACGGGATCAATATGCAGTTTATGTTAAAAATGCACGAGAATTTAAAGATATAATAGAGGAATTATTCAACCAGTATTTTATCAGTTACATTGAACTTGATCGTGATATTGATATTGCCAAAGTTTGCGATATATTTACTCAGATAAACAGTAAAGGTGTAAAACTCGATATTTTTGATCTATTGAATGCCATCCTTAGACCCAAAGAGATCTATTTAAAGCAAATGTGGAAACAGGCAGAAGAAGAATTACAATTCACCAAACCTAAAAAAATGAAAATTTACATTTTGCAGGTAATGTCTATATTGGAACAATATTATTGCTCGGCAAAATATCTCTATTACATGGTACCTGGAGCAACTAAAACAATTAAGAAACCAGATCGTACAAAAGATGAAATCGTACTCATACCAGATGAAGAAACTTTCAAGCAAAAATGGTCCCGTTCGGTTGATGCGATAAAGAAGACTATAACTATTTTAAAAAATCCACGTGAATATGGGGCAATCAATCCTTATTTTGTTCCTTATCCATCTATAATTCCGGCTTTTGCAGCCATTAAAGCTTTTGTCGAGGAAAGTGATGGAAAAAATAAACTTGATATGCAAGCAAAAATCAGGAAATGGTATTGGGCTTCAATCTTCACAAACCGTTATTCAAGTAGCGTTGAATCAATATCTGCAAAAGATTTTCAAGATCTCAAAAAGTGGTTTAACAATGAAGACGATAAACCCGAAGTAATAAAGGAGTTTTTTAGCACATATAAAAATATAGACTTATTAAACGATAATCCTAAAGGATCTGCTATATATAATGCAATTTTTAATCTTTTTATCATCAATGGAGCAAGAGATTGGTCTACTTTTGAATTACCAGAATATGAATCCCTTGATGATCATCACATTGTTCCAGCTTCGGTTTTCAAGGATGAAAATGTTCCAACCATAAACCGTATTCTAAACCGTACTCCGCTATCACCTACAACAAATAGGCATATTATAAACAACAGGATGCCTAATGAATATTTAAAAGAAATGTTTGATAACAATGATAATGAAAAAGTCTATGATGTTCTCGCTTCCCATTTGATAAGTAAAAAGGCTGTAAGTATTTTATTGAGAAAGCCATTCACAAAAAGTGATTTGGATGATTTTTTGAGAGAAAGACAAAACACTATTATTAATGCAATAGAAAATCAATTGATAAAAGAAAAAATTAATGTCCCCATATCTTTGAAAGAATTGGATAATGAGATAGAGAGCATCGAGAATTCTTTAAGAAGTTTTATCGTTAATTCTTTTGAAGATTCACATAAAGCATATCAGAAGAATACACCCGGGCATATACAAGAAAAAGTTGAGAAAAGGATTGAAAGTGAGAAAAGGAAAAACCCTCATTTATCAGATAATGATTTTAATCTATTTTCTAAACGAATAATGTATTTTGACCTCTTTGAATATTACGATATAATGGCATCTAAATTAAACTGGCCACATTTTGAACCTTACTTCAAGAATAAAAATCAATTGCAAACCAGATTCAAGCAACTATCAACACTTAGAAATGCGATAAGGCATAGCAGAGAGGTAAGTCCAATAGAAAGACATGATGGCGAAGCTGCAATTGCATGGTTTAAAGGAATTTTAAAGTAAATCTGTAAATGCATCATCAAAGGTCCAACAATGTCAGAAAACACATCATCCATCGTATCCAAGGTATGGAGCTTCTGCAACGTCCTGCGTGACGGCGGAGTCAGTTACGGAGATTATCTCGAGCAATTGACCTATCTTATTTTCCTGAAGATGGCCAGCGAGTATAACAAGCCGCCCTACAACCGGGATATCGGGATTCCGGAAGAATACTCGTGGGAAGAATTGAAACAGAAACGCGGGGCAGAACTGGACACCCATTACAGGAAGCTGCTTGAGGAAATGGGGAAAAAGCCCGGCATGCTCGGCCAGATATTCCTCAAAGCCCAGAACAAAATCAGTGACCCGGCAATGCTGTACAAGGTCATTGACATGATCGATAAGGAAAGCTGGGTCATGATGGGTGTGGATACCAAGGGTGAGATATACGAAGGGCTCTTGCAGAAAAATGCAGAAGATACCAAAAGCGGTGCAGGCCAGTATTTCACACCCCGTCCTCTCATCAAGGTCATGGTGGAATGCCTGCAACCCGAACCCCTCAAAACCATAGGTGATCCCTGCTGTGGTACCGGTGGGTTCTTCCTGGCAGCCTATGACTTCCTCAAGAACCGGGAAGGAGGATTGAATCAGGAACAGAATCGTTTCCTGAAAGATCAGACCTTCTCAGGCAACGAAATTGTGGCCGGAACACGCAGGCTTGCACTGATGAACCTCTTCCTTCACAACATCGGTGAGATCGACGGTGAACCGATGATCGACAACACCGATGCACTGATTGCCGACGCAGGGAAACGCTACGACTACGTTCTCACCAATCCTCCCTTCGGTAAGAAGAGCAGCATGACTTTCACAAACGAAGTAGGGGAAATTGAAAAGCAGGACCTCACCTATAACAGGCAGGACTTCTGGGTCACCACAAGTAACAAGCAGCTCAACTTCTTGCAACATATCCGCACCATGTTGAAAGCCGGAGGTAAGGCAGCAGTGGTCCTTCCGGACAACGTTTTGTTCGAAGGCGGGGTTGGTGAAACCGTACGCAAGAAACTTCTTGAAACCACCGACCTGCACACCATACTGCGACTGCCTACAGGCATTTTCTATGCAAACGGTGTAAAAGCAAACGTGCTTTTCTTTGAAGCAAAAAAGGCTGCTAAAGATCCCTGGACAAAAGAAGTATGGATTTACGATTATCGTACCAATGTACATCATACGCTGAAAAAGAACCCGATGAAATACTCCGATCTTGAAGATTTCATCAGGTGCTACAACCCGGAGAACCGTTTCAACCGGGAAGAAACGTGGAGTGAAGACAATCCAGAGGGACGTTTCCGTAGATTCACCTACGATGAAATTATAGCACGCGACAAAACCAACCTGGATATATTCTGGCTCAAGGATGAAAGTCTGGCCGACCTTGACAATTTGCCTGAACCGGATATTCTGGCAAATGAAATTGTTGAGAATCTGGAATCTGCCCTTGAAAGTTTTCAGGAGATTATGACTACGGTTAATGTGCAGAATGAAAAATCAGATGAATGGGAACCTGCGGGAGATTTGAAGATAGAATAAGACGAATGTGATTTGAGTTCAATTATAAGAACTGTATTTAGCCTTTGTAGAAATCCTCGATATTCACACGATTATCAAGATTTGTTGGCTGTTAATTTAGACATAATTTCTACAGAATTGGTATTTTATCATGCTACAATTATCCTATTGAATACCCAGCATTTTGGAAATTGTATTTGGTTACACTAACCAAACAACTCAACACTGAAAGGAAAATATATATCCACAGCGAGGACAACATTATTTGGTAAAGGGGGTATTTTATGGTCGAAAATGAGCAGGAAATTCTAGACAGGGCTTACGATAAAGGTTTTGAGTACGAAAGAAAATATGGTTACTGCTCTCAAACAGTTCTTTCCGCAATTCAGGATATTTTTGGTGGAATCGATGATGAAGTGATCCAGGCGTCCCACTCCCTTGCTGGCGGAGGCTCACTGGATGGATTCATCTAAATTATCAAGGATAGTTAGAGAAGAATTCATTGATGAATATGGTAGTATCATCTGTAATGATATCCAAAAAGAAGTATTTGGGAAGTCCTACAATCTGTGGGATCCCCAAGAATTTGAAGCTTTTGAAGAAGCTGGAGGGCATGATGATAAATGCCCAAGTGTAACGGGAAATGCAGCGAAATGGACGGCAAAAGTCTTGCTGGATGAAGGCATTGAACCAACCCTGTGAAAGGATACCAATCATAGAATTCATTTTGGATTATACACATTATTGTCATCCGGTGTATAGAAAAAACTCATTTATAACTATAAAGAAAATATAAAATATACTATATTAATATTTAATTTATATTAACAGTTCTATCAGTGTTTTGACCATAAACTATATAAGTCTATTTCTCTGTATAATAAACGGGGGTATTATAATGAGTGAGAAAATTGAAAACATATTAATCGCCACTGATGGATCTGAGAATGTAAAGAATGCGGTAGATTGGGGTATAGATCTTGCAAAATCAACCGATGCAAAGGTCAAGGCCCTATTTGTCATACCGCCAGTAGGTGTTTCTGCTGCAGTTCGCGGAGAAAGCTGGGCTGAAGGAACGCGTACCCATTTAGAAAAAGAAGGCAGGGATGCCACTGACTATGTTGTTGAAGTGGGTAAAGCAGCTGGAGTCGAAGTAGAACCAGTTACCATTGAAGATTACCCTTCTGAGGGGATTGTAAACTTTGCTAAGGAAAACAATACAGATCTCATCGTAATGGGGACACTGGGTGCAACAGGTCTAACCCAGCTCTTATTGGGAAGTGTAGCAGAAAATGTCGTACGTCATGCGAAAACGTCTGTGATGGTCGTCCCATAAGACAACCAAACTATAAATAATTCAAAGATGGAACATTTCCATCTTACTATTTTTTTCATGATCAACTAAATAGACTCACCTTTTAAAGCAATATTAAAGCAAAAAACCTTAAACTATACCGGGAATAAATAAGAAAGTCCAAAACTCCTCGTTCCGCTACTTATATCCCAAAAAATCACATAGATATAGGGATGGGTAGGGTATAATGCAGGATGAAAATTGTTTTATTCACCATCAGATCACAATGAAAGGAATTTATAGCATCTGATGTAGTTTATTTCCTTGTTCATCAATATACAATAATATTATATGTAATCTTTTCAAAGTACTATTATCTTTTTATTTTTCCATTTTATTTCTATTTCAATATCTTTTTGGCCTTTTTCAATTTTGAAACCGTATTCTACGTCCATGTTGCCATCGGGTATCTCAACATATTCTTGTCCGATCTCTATTTTTCCAGCCTCAATTTGGTTCTTAAACTCATCCAAAAATCCAATAAGTTCCTGTTTATTGTATGAATAATTCTTTTCAATTTCCTTTTCTGGTTCTGTCATATTCCCACTCCAAGTTTGAAGAATCAGTATATGATATTTAACATAACCTGATATATAGTATAGTTGATAAGAAGAGTCGGGAAATTAATCCTCGCTGTTGCACTTAAAAGATAAAACCTGATATATTGAAAAATATGAGTGTTATTGGGGATGGGTGTACAAGAAAAAGGAATTACCGTCACAAGCCTCGTTAACCCCCCATCGAAGACATATATTGTATATGCATTTATCTATTGTCGATTTTAATTAAAGTCTAAACATACATAAAAATCAATTAAAATGTTATTGAAAATTTCTAATTGCATACAATATTTCTGGCCATTTTGTATATATATAAAGACCACATTTATCAATTTGGAGTGAGAGGAAAGGCAATTCTCACCACAACCAGTCGTAATAGGGATTGCGACTGAAAAGAGGAGTGGGGTATGAGTTGAGAGCATTGGGAAAAGGCCCCTTTGCTCTCAAATCCTCTTTACACTTTGACTGATAGAAGGACTTGAAATGTATTTTTATCATTGCCTTCTTTAACAATAATCCTAACATCCCTGCCCGTAAAATGGCATTTGGAAAAGTTTTGGAACTTTCAGCCAATTAATCGTTTCAGTTTTTTCAGTGAATAGGTGTTCGCAATATCATCCTTTGTAAGCCATCCTCGGCATGCTTGTCCGATACCGTATTTCATGAAATCCAGTTGTGCAGAGGAATGACTGTCGCTGCTTATGCAAAACTTGAGGTCATATTCTTTGGCCTGTAAAATCAGGTTGTCGTTAAGGTCAAGCCTTTCGGGCTGGCTGTTTATTTCCATAAGTTTACCGTTTTCTGCCGCGGTTTCGAAGATTTGGTCAAGGTCAACATCATATGCTTCCCGAATACCGATCTTGCGGCTTGTAGGATGTCCCAGCACATGCAGGAATTCATTTTGCAGGGCCGTAGTTATCCTTTCAGTCATTTTCTTTTTGGAAGACTTATAACCGGAATGAATAGATCCCACGACAATATCCATTTCCTCAAGAATGTCATCCGGACAATCCAAACTTCCATCAGAAAGGATATCCACTTCAATACCTTTCAGGATATCTATATCAAAATCCTCGCGGAGGCTATCTATTTCCTTCCACTGATCTTTTACCTTATCGGTCCCTAAACCACCGGCAATCTTGCGGGATCTGGAATGATCAGTGATACCAATATACTCATATCCCAATTTATCGGCCTGTGTGATCATAGAATTGAGGCTATCCGTACCGTCACTGTAAGAGGTATGGACATGCAGATCACCCCTGATATCTTCTAATTTCACCAGTGAAGGAAGTGTATTTTTTGCACATTCCAGCTCTCCCCTGTTTTCCCGCAGTTGTGGCGGAATGAAATTTAGACCTAATTTTCCGTAGATCCTATCTTCTTTTTTTCCTTCAATCTTTTTTTTGGAATCCTCTTTAAACAATCCATATTCAGAAAGCTTATAGCCTTTCGAGAGGGCAAGATTTCTCAGTTCGATGTTATGATCCTTTGAACCTGTAAAATACTGTAATGCTGCTCCATAACTACTTTCAGGAACCACTCTCAAATCTACATGACCGCCGTTTTGCAATATTATTGTACTGCGTGTCTTACCCCGGGATTCAACCTCGTCCACATTTTCAAAATTAACAAAGGCATCCATGACTTCTTCAGGATCCGAAGCAACAACCAGTATATCAATATCCCCGATCGTTTCCTTCATCCGCCGCAGAGATCCAGCGTAATCTATTTTTTTCAGGGTAGTGTTTTCTTCCATATAAGCTATAATTTCTTCAGCCAAATCCATTGCTTTTGGTAAAAGCATGCGTTCATGGCTTTTTTCGTATTGGGAAATTGCTTTATCCAGATTTTCTTCAGTCTTTTTTCCAAACCCTTCAAGTTTGCGGATCTCCTGATTTTTAATTGCCTCTTTCAGATCGGGTATTGATTGTATGTCAAGTTCATCCATGAGTTTTTTTGCCTTTTTAGGACCAAGCCCTCTAATCTTTATTATATTACTAGCACCCCTGGGAGTTTGCTTTTTTATCTTTCTAAATTCTTCCACAGACCCGGTCTCAATATATTCAACAATGTGGTCTGCAATACGGCTCCCAACACCGGGAATATTTTCCAATCCTTCCCTGCCCTTTTTTGAGTAGAGCCCTGAGATGTCTTCCCTCATATCCCCTATTTTTCTGGCTGCTTTGCGGTATGCACGAGGTTTCCACTCTACTTCTTTATATTCAAATATATCCGCAATCTCATAGAGCAGTTTGGCTATTTCCCGATTGATCATTTCAGATGTTTCACCTCTTCAACTGTAGTTGCATTCTCTGGGCCTTTGTCATACCTTATTCTAAGGAAACGTGGAAACCTCATGCATATCCATTCCCTGAATTTTCCTGACCTGATGTATGGGAGGGACTAGAAGTAATCTCCGAACCAATTACTTCGATGACAACAGCTGGTTCAATATATTTATCTGGTTGCATATTACTGTCTACCAAAATGTTGACAGGTTGTTTTTCAACGGCATATTTTTCTAGAAGATCGTTGATTTCCGCAAAGTCTTCATCTTTGAAACCCGTACCCACTTTAGCCAGAGTTTCATACCTTTTTTCGCTTTTATTGAGCACAGCACATAACAATGCTCCAAATGAACCTTTGCGCCTCCCTTTACCATGATAACTTCCAACAATCACCAGGTCAAAGGTTTCTCTTACGTCTTCAATATATTCCTTTTTCCACTTAACCCACAACCAACCTCTTTTTCCCGGCCTGTAAGTGGATTTAGCCTTTACTGACTTAATAATTATGCCTTCCATCCCCTTCTCCACACAAGCATCGAAAAAACGCTGTATCCGGGAGAAATCTGCACTCACAACCCGACCTGCAAGTTTTACTTTTTCTGTCTCTACGAGATTTTCTTCCAAAACTTGTCTTCTTTCAGGATAAGACCTATTCATCAGGGATTTACCATCGAGATATATAACATCAAAGAAAAAAACGGCAACAGGGATTTTTTCCACATATTCCTTGACATGATACTTTCGCCTGCGCTGCATAAGCTCCTGGAAAGGAAGGAACTCCCCTTGCCTATAGGCAACTATTTCTCCATCTAAGACAACTTTTTCAGCTTTTACACTTTCGCGAACAGCCTCAATGACATCAGGAAACTGTGCAGAAATATCAGTTAGCCGCCTTGAGAACGCCTTTATATTATCTCTGTCCACATGTACCTGAACCCTTTCTCCATCATATTTTTCCTCGGCTGCCATGGTTGCAGAGAATTTCTCATTCAGCCCCTCCATAGTATCTACCCTGCTGGCTAGCATCATTTGGACAGGCCTGCCAATCTTAATGGAAAACTTACCCAGTGAACTCATCCCGTGCTTTGCCAGAGACTCGCCAAGCTGACCGATATCAGTACATATATTGTATGTATCTTCCACTTTGGCTGTATTATTCCGGCTACCTGTAAAGGCCAGAGCCAGAGCTTCCAGAAGAAATTTCTCACCAAAACCCAGCCTCAGATTTCCCCGTGCAATACGCATAATATATCTGGATTCCAAAGGCCTGGCCTGTGACAGGACTTCTGCGAGTAGATTTATCTTTCTTTTTTGGCTACCCTTTCCCGAAACGTCCCTTATCTGCACAAAATGCTGAAAAACATACTTGAGTGTAAGTGAACTTCGCTGTCTATCATTAAGATCAGAAGCCACATCCCCCAGATCTCCTTGATTCTCAAATGCAATCTCTACTTTTTCCATATCCACATCATAGGCCTGGGAGATGGCTTGTATACCATATTTATCTCCAATTCCCAAATCAATTTTTTCAAAACGGGGACCTATTGTACCCAGTGCAAGATATGCGGTTATTTTCACCTCTGCCGGCTCAAGTCTTTGAAAATGCTCTGCCAGCAATTCAATTATTTTCTTATGAGATGTAGAATTATCTAATTTTTCATAAAGTTTCACAAGTTTCCGAAATGACTACATGCCCTCCCCACCTTAAAAGATCCTGTATAAATTTGTGTTTACTACCAGAAATAGCTTTAGATGGCCCATATAGGCGATACTTTTAACAACCATCAAAAAAGAAGAATGTATGGAAGGTATGGGGGCTGATTTGTAGCTGTGGTGAAAGAATTTGTTTCATTCTGGTTTAACCGCAGGTATAAGAAATCAGAATATCCTGTTCGCATGCCTTTCATTTAATAGGAGTGGGAAAAATGAATGGAAGTGCACCTAAATTTTTGTCAGCAAGTACAATCGAAAAAGACAAAGTAGAAGATTTAAACGGTGAAGACATTGGCCATATAGAAGAACTGATGATTGACCTTGACTTTGGTACGGTTGCCTATGCAGCCCTTTCCTTCAAAGACAAGTTATTTGCAGTTCCCTGGGAAGCATTATCTCTGAAAGAAGGAAAGCACAGGTTTGTATTTCATCACGACAGGTCTCTGCTTGAAGAATCGGAAGGATTTGATAAAGATAATTGGCCTTTGTCCAATGAGCGCAAATGGCTGACGGATGTCTATGCAAAATATGGATTTGCTCCTTACTGGGAGAAATAATCTCCCAGTTAAGTTTTATATTGGATAGTGCTTCTCACACTACACTTTGTTTTCCTATCAAAAATCCAGTGTACCAATAATACGTGCAATACTGTAATTTTGTATATCTGCATAATCTACCCTCAACTCCCATATTGATGTGGGTGGCACAGCTATTTAGGAATTTTGTGGCATAGAGGACCTGCAATAATTACAACTACAAACGTGTTGAAATAAGGATCGTACCATATGGCTAGCCTAAATTATTATTAATGATTCTCATTGACACACTCTCTATTTATGGAATGAAAAGCAATAATTTTTTAGCCTTATGATTTGCAATGTAGTTTATGATATGATAAAATAGGGAACAGTACAATCAATCCAAATAACTAGCACTTTAATTTATATCTGTACTGTGAACTTCAGATAATAGTAGAACAAATATCCATGATTATACATGTAATAGAAATTAACTTAAATTTTAATAGTAATTCGATTTGAACTGATAAATAACAGCAATAACAAAATATATGTTGTTAGTTTGCTAAATTGTTCATGAATAATATTGTTCATAATTAATAAATCCGGATTTTTTTATATAGATGCGAATCCTAGTGTATAATTAGGAAGTATCCGTGGAAAATCATGATCCAAAAAAGCAAAACCTCTGGAAAGGGCACGTTTAAAAGCCACCCAGCATGTTATCTTACAGCAAAAGCAGGAATGTTACTGGTAGCATCTATATTTTTCTGGCACATATTTACAAATACAGGTCTAAAAATGGTTCAGACCTTGGGATCTGCTGGTATCATAATCGAGCCGACCATGTTCGGTGAAATGTTCCAGTATCCGATATACGCAGCAATAGGACTCTGTGCATGGGCATTGATAATAATTGCACTGGCATCCACCCCAATAATATTCAATAGTCGGTTTTTCTCATACAGGAAAAATATTCCTACAATTCATCCAGGGAATTAAACCAATCCCGGCAATAAATATTTCTCTATTTTAATTTCAGTATTAGTTTTACCATTTTCCATTTAGAAAAACAGCTATCTCATCCTTATTCCTTCTGCTACACAGACATTGGATTTATACTATACAAACTGCCAACATAACAATTCATACACTTTCTAAATTTTGAAAGTTATAAATTGATTTTCTAAAAAATATTCATCAAGAGGTACTGTGAACGTAAATGTACCTACCCTTATCAACTTCACTGTCCAGCCAGATACTCCCACCATGCATTTCTACATATTTTTTAACAAGGGCAGGCCCAGACCGGCCTCTCTCAATGATGAACATACCATTAAAACGGTAATCAATACCTGATAAAAAAGAAAATAGACTTTTTTAGATCCAAACAATCATGCCAGAGAATTGTTCTTATCTGCTATTTCATCGTTAAGAGGATCAATTTCATCATGATATGATTCTATGTAATTAGAAACCTCTTCAGCTTCTGGATATCTGGCGATATGATATATAGCATCCCCTTCATGAACCAGCGGCAGATTTGTCTTTCCGATCACAATCCCAAAAATTGAACACATAACTTTTGTTTCAACCTCACCCAGTGGGTCACCTACATAGGCCAGTAAATCTCCTTTTTTGACCAATGTCCCCAGAGGAGATATTGAACGTAATATTCCGCTTTTAGGAGACCTGACCCATTGGGTCGATTTAGAAATCACAGTCTTGTAACCTTTCTTTTTTCTGGCCCTTGTTCTCATACCTAAATGATGCATAACTCCAAGTATACCCCTTACACCTGCTCGAATTGCGACCTCATCAAAACGAAGTGCTTCACCTGCTTCATATAATAGAAATGGTATATTTTTCTCACGAGCAGCTTCACGCAGAGAGCCGTCACGCAATTCAGTATTGATTATGACCGGTACGCCAAAAGCACGGGCTAAAGCTTCTGTTTCTGTATCATCTAACAGACATGCACGTATCTGAGGTAAATTTTCCCGGGCAACAGCTCCTGTATGAAGATCAATTATATGACTGCAATGTTCTACTACTTCGGCCATCAAGATATTTGCCAGTCTGGATGCCATTGAACCTTTTTTAGAACCCGGAAAAGAGCGGTTCAGATCTCGCCTATCAGGTAAATAACGAGACTGGGAGACAAAACCAAAAACATTTACAATTGGTATGGTTATAAGAGTGCCCTTGAGATTATTGATTGTTTTATGTGCAAGGACACGACGAATAATTTCTACACCGTTGATCTCATCCCCGTGAATAGCAGCACATACGAGTAGGCAGGGGCCAGGTTTGCGTCCATGTATAACATGAACTGGCATTGAAGCCGATGTGTGAGTATAAAAGCTGGGAATCGGTAATTCAATGGATTTCCTTGTTCCTGGCTGGATCGTATTTCCTGCTATTGTTATCGGTGGTTGCATCGATTAACCTTTCCCTTTGGTTCGTGTCTTACCAAATTTACTGTTTTTCTCAATATAATCAATTATCATACCTGCAATATCTTTGCCAGTACTGGATTCTATACCTTCCAAACCTGGACTAGAATTTACTTCCATCACCACAGGTCCATGATTGGAACGTAAAAGATCAACACCTGCAACATTAAGTCCCATTATTTTTGCAGCACGTACAGCCGTTGAACGCTCTTCAGGTGTGATTCTGATAGTAGTTGCTGTTCCTCCCCTATGTATATTTGAACGGAATTCACCTTCTGGCCCCTGTCTTTTCATGGATGCCACAACTTTACCCCCAACAACAAAACAGCGTATATCGGCTCCCTTGGATTCCTTTATGTATTCCTGCACCAGGATATTTGCATTTACACCCATAAATCCTTCAATAATACTTTCTGCAGCTTTTTGTGTTTCTGCAAGCACTACACCTATACCCTGAGTACCTTCAAGAATTTTAACAACAAGTGGAGCACCACCAACCATTTTTACCATGTCTTTTACATCATCGGGTTTGCTTGCATACACAGTCACAGGCAAACCTATACCCCTGCGGGAGAGTAACTGTAAGGAGCGTAGTTTGTCCCTGGAACGGGTAAGTGCAACTGATTCATTCAAAGGAAAAACACCCATCATCTCAAATTGTCGCAAAACTGCAGCACCATAGAATGTAACAGATGCACCTATACGGGGAATTACCGCATCAAAATCGTTCAATTCCTCGCCTTTATAGTGAATGGAAGGTTTGTGAGAAGTAATATTCATGTAAGCGCGCAGTACATCTATAACCTGAATTGTATGCCCTTTCTTTTCTGCTGCTTCAATTAAACGACGAGTTGAGTAAAGTTTCTTATTCCTTGACAATAAAGCAATCTTCATTCGTTTACCTCAGGTTTTATCCCATATAGTTCGTATAATGTTTTTGTATCCAGTTTCCCACACATAAATGATGCAGTCGGATTTACCATTGCTCTTTTCTTAAGTGCATTACGCCCCAGTAACATCTTGAAACGCATAGTATCCCGGCCCGTAAGCGTTAGTTCAATGGGATATATATAAGTGTCAAAAACAACAGGTGTTTCGATGACGTAACGCATCTCCCTATGACCTCCAGAATCGGTCACCTGACGTCTATCCTTAAGAGGTGCGTTACATTCAATATAGAAATTTAAGTTTTTTTGAATGGGATGAACCAGAAATCGAACCATATCAATATTATTCTCTCTGTAAATCTCGATATCAAACGCATGAAGTGAAGATGTTCTGGCGCCTGTATCTACTTTCGCTTTTATGGCATGCAGTCCTAATTCGGGTAGTGCAACCCACTCCCTCCATCCAAGCATCAAGCCCTGTTCTTTTTTAGTCATAAGACATCTTCACTGTGAACTTTTTTGACATATCATTCTAAGTAAAAAGGACCTATTCCTTAGCAAAGTGGTGTTTACGCAAATGATACATCTATTTTCATAACTTTAAGAAGCAAATCCAACTTAGAGTATATATATGTTTTTGCAAGATTTTTATTGACTTCAAAATATACTTAACTTAACATGGTGCCTAAATTATGCTTTATCCACAGAAATGTTCATGAATAATATTGTTCATAATTAATGGGTCCGGATTTTTTTATATAGATGCGAATCCTGATGTGTGCTATAGTAAGTACCTATGGAAAATCATGATTCGAAAAAACAAACTCTCCAAAACGGGCATTTTCAGAAGCCATCCAGCATTTTATCTTACATCAAAAGCGGGAATATTGTCAGCAGCATCTATATTCTTCTGGCAAATGTTCACACACACAGGTATCAAAATGATCCATACCCTGGAAACTGTGGATATCATAATAGATCCGGCTATGTTCGGGGACCTGTTCCAGTATCCAGTATATGCAGCAATCGGACTCTGCACATGGGCATTGATAATAATTGCACTGGCAGCCACGCCTATAATTCTTAACAGTCGGCTTTTCTCATACAGGAAAAATATTCCTGCCATTCATCCCGGAAATTAAATTAATCTCCGGGAAAATTTTGAAAATCAGATTTTTGATAAAATTTTCCATATAGCAGTGAATTCTAAACATAGATAATTTCTCGTCCTATTTCCTGCTTTTTGAAGAATACATTGTTATAATAAATTGAATGTTAACTAAACCCAACCAAAGTCCCACTAACTTCACGAGGAAGCCTATAGAACATAATTAAAATTAACTTAAGCGGTATTCAAATACCAAACTACAGAATTGGAATTGAAATAAAAATAGGGATTTGGGAAATACCCAAATCTTTTTTTTTGCAAAATCAGAAGATTTAAACTACTTCACCGAATGCGAATTTACGCATTACTTTGGTGACTTTAACAGTGACTTCATCGCCGACTTCGGTGTTTGGAACAAAGATGACAAAGCCGCTAACTCTTGCAATGCCGTCTCCTTCTCTTGCGATATCTTCGATGGTCACTTCATAACTTTCGCCAGCTTCTACTGGTGCACTTGAATCCATGTTGTTAAACAAATATTACACGTCCTTTCTAATGAAGCTTAAAACAGATAATTAACTAGTTGGAAAACATAGGAAAATAGTAAATACGGTAAAAGTAAAAACGTATAAACCTAATATTTATCGCAGTAGCCTTAATCTCTTGAAAGCAATCACAATACGATGTTATGGTATATATACCTTTTGAATAGGGAGGTGTGAAAAATAAAATCTCCCTGTGGCTGGATTACTTCTTCTCTTCCGATAACAGAATTTTCACAAGGGCAGCTGCAACATCCACTGAAGCATAATCTTCTTCCAGTAAATTTTCGACCCAGTGCTCATATTTGCCAATGTGCCCATCATCGATTATCTTCTTGACGTTTTGTGACAGCATTTCAGCCCTGATATCTTCAACATCACTCTGGGAAGGAACATTTTTCCTTGTGATCTTTGCCTTTGTGTGTTTTTGTATATTTTTGATCTTACGGATGTCCTTACCGGAAGCAAAGGTTATTGCAACTCCTTCTTTGCCTGCCCTACCGGTTCTGCCTATCCTGTGGACATATGATTCCTCATCCTGAGGAATGTCATAATTGAAAACAGCCTCAATGTTCTCCACATCGATACCACGGGCAGCAACATCGGTTGCAACGAGTGTCTCAATTTCCCCTTTCCTGAAATTGGACATGACACGTTCCCTTTGTGCTTGTCTCATATCACCATGCAGTCCATCTACAAGATAACCTCGTGCTTTGAGAGTTTCAACCTGTTTATCGACATTTTTCTTGGTATTACAGAAAACAAGAGATGACTTGAAATTGTAAATATCTATCAAACGACACAAAACTTCGGTCTTTGCATTGCTTTTGACTTCGAAATAGAATTGTTCAATCTGGGGAACCGTTAATTCCTTATGAACAGTCTTTACCATCTGGGGATTTTGCTGGTATTTCTTTGTGAGTTTAATAATTGGCTGTGGCATCGTAGCAGAAAATAGAACTGTCTGCTTTTGGCTAGGCACGCGACTGAGAATAAATTCAATATCCTCCCTGAAACCCATATCAAGCATTTCATCAGCTTCATCAAGAACCAGCATTTTAACACCATCAAGTTTCAGTGTCTTCCTCTGGATATGGTCCAGAACTCTCCCGGGAGTACCAATTACAATGTGTACGCCTCTTCTCAGGGCCTTTATCTGCCTGTCTATTGGTTGACCACCGTAAACCGGTAACATTTTGGTATTCTGGTACTTGGCAAGGTTGCTCATCTCCTCAGCAACCTGATTTGCCAGTTCTCTGGTTGGACAGAGGACCACTACCTGGACCTTCTTACTTTTGACATCCAGCATTTCAAGAGCAGGTATCCCAAAGGCAGCAGTTTTACCGGTACCGGTCTGCGCCTGTCCTATTACATCCTTACCTTCCATAAGATAGGGAATAGATTGAGACTGAATAGGAGTGGGTTCCTCAAAACCCATGTCTTCAACTGCACGTTCAATATTTTTCGATAGATTCAAATCTTTAAAAGTTAATGATTCCATGGTAAAATTCCTTTTATATTCTGCTATCACAGTATCCTGAAAAATTGCCTGACACAGAATAGGTGCCTGTATAGGCATCTTTGGGGATAATGATGATTAATTAAATGTACTTGTTCTAAATGTTTCTTTAAACAAAAAGAGGCATGATCCATAACAACGGCAAGTATATAAAGGTTGTCGGTAAGCAAAGGATTTCATAAAATGGTTTTAATGAAACTGTATATATTTAGTGGTTCTTTACAACGAGCCTATACTGAAATTGCCAAATAAGCCCAATCTAAAAGCAAAAAATAGAAAAGTATATCAAAGAAAAATAATCAAATATCCGCAGACTCACTTTGCTTACTGCCTGTTTCCTGTTCTTCCACCACGTCCCTCTGCTGTGCCACTGCTTCGGCGTGTGCAACCGCGCCGCGAAGTCCTTTACGTCTTCTGTCCAGGGAGCGCAAAGATTCGCCTCTGCCGTATAGCAGGAGTACATCATTAACTTCAATACGTGTGGATGCTACAGGGGCTCCAATGTATTTACCGCCGGGTTTTTGGATACCAAGAATCAGTACTCCCTCATCCACAAGGTTCAACTCATTCAGGACTTTGCCGGCCAGCCAATCTTCAGAGCCAACTTCCAGTTCTGAAACCTGATAATCCCCACCCAGGTAAATTAGGCTTGCAGAATCCGATGTCTGGATATCAGTCCATCTGGTAAGAGAAAAAGTGATAACACGGCTGAGAAATCGATCGGCTTTTTTGCTACGGGTAATGATTAAAATCACTAGCATACCAAGTGTAATGACAACGATATAACTTAGCAGTGTATCAGACGAGGGACTCAGGAAAACAAGGACTACAGAGGCCATCAGGGTTATTATTCCGGCATTTCCCACAAGCATAAGCAACATCAGTATCCTGCGCCTTACAGGATGATTCATCATTTTTTCAGATTCCGTGGTAGTAAATCCCGCACCTGTAAGTGCAGACCTTGCCTGAAAGCGTGCGACTTCACGGGAAAGACCGGTTAGGGTTAATGCAATCGTGGCTATACGATTGATAAAAAGAGATAAAATAATTACTGCAAAAACCGTAATAAATGCCGCTATCATTTAGAAGTTTGCTCCTAGTGTCCTATTGGACCTGAAACCATTTATCATTTTCTGAGTTAATGGAATGACAAAATAAACAAAAACAATAGGAGAGGAGGAAAATTAGGCAATTCGGTGAATTGCCCTTTAATGATCAGCTGATAAGGTTGGCATAAGCGGCCAATCTGTACAGAGAAAACAATCCGAATGCCAGAATAACCATCATGAAAACCATTTCATAAATGGTCATGCTACGGTTTGCTTGTCTGGTAAGATCACTTTTCTCATGTATAGATTCATTTTGGTAAATTTCCATTTACTAACCTCCGTTTATCTATTATTCACATATATTGTGATGTTTAATCATTACAAATATCTATAATGATTTATCATTAATAAACCTTTCTGCCCACTATAAACCACACCCAAAATTTGCCGGCATCCGCAAATAAATATTGTGAAAAACTCGCATCTATGCCATTTTAATATAATCTAATCCTTCTGTACTCCATAATAGGCAATATATTATGTACAAAGCCCCATCAATTCGACAAAGGCTTAAGAAAAGACAGCAGCAAGCAAATCTTTGTGTCGAGTATGTATATCTGCAATAAATTAAAACAGTTATTCATGAAAAAATGTGGAAAATATCGGATCAATGATGCACATTGCCATTATGGAACAAATTCAATCTTTATGACAATGGCGCTACGGCCCACCACCAGAATCAGCAATAACATACAAAGGCTGCAGGAGAACATGGATCGGAACAATGTTGAAAACTGTGTTCTTTTTGCACAACCCGAACCGTCAAACACTTTCGGGCATTTCTGGAAAGGCCTGTTCTACCATCTCAAAAATAAATCCCCAGACCCTGATGAACCATACTCTGGTTGGAAGATAGATTATACCAGAGCAAACGAAGAAATATGGTCAATTGATGATGACCGGGTCGCTTTTATACCGTTTATAGCTGCAAATGATAGTGCCGAAAATATTGCAAAATATGAAGATGAAAACGAAAAACCTCCTGCAGGGATAAAGTATTATGGAATCTATGGAAATATGCCTGATGATTCAATTCTGAGTTATATGAATGAAAACTGTATGAACCTCCTTTTACACATCCCGATGGCGTGTAGTAAAGACCCTTGTAGATTACTGGATAAAGTGGAACAATACCCGGATATTAATTTTCAGATTGCACATCTGGGGGATGGGATTCCTGAAATTATAAAAGCAGTTGATGATCTTGACAATCTCTATCTGGATACGGCAATGTCAAACCATGAAGCATACAGGTACATGTATAAAGAACATGGCACGACTACTGAGGATATAATAACCGGCCAGCCTGAAGGAAAAGTCCTTTTTGGTTCAGATGAACCCTGGGGAAACCTTCAGGAACAACTCCAAACCATACTTAAACTACAGGAAGAGGGAACTCTTTCAACAAAGGATGTTGACAGAGTGTTGTACAAAAATGCAGCACATTTATGGGATTTCTGAACTGCAGGATAACTTCAAGTAATAGCAATCCCAAACTGTTATCGCATTGTTTGATTTGATTATGATCTTTTTAAGGAGGATAAATATGTCAAAAAAGATGTGCTCCTGGAAAAAAGATGATATAAAGAAAATACAAAGGAATTTAAAAAAACTTATTAATAATCCTTCATATTACTGCAATAAATATGGCAGGGTTGTAAAGGATGACAAAAACCTCTGCAAGGCCAAAAAACTATAAACTGGCCTTGAAATGGTAGCATTAATCTCCCGCATTATTCTTCTCTGTACCGTTTTCTCCTACAAAAACTTCTCCAAACAGCGAATTATCATATATTCAGATATTCGATGCTTCCCTTTATGCTTGCTGAAGATTCCTTTAGTGCCTGTTTCTGTTCTTCAGTCAGTTCCAGCTCTATTATACCTTCAATGCCATCACAACCAATTTTGGCAGGTACACCGAAATATATTCCTTTCTGGCCGTATTCCCCCTCCAGATAAGCAGAAACAGGTAAGATTCTCTTTTCATCCCTCAGGATTGATTCAACCATCTGGACTATGGCAGCAGAGGGTGCATAAAAGGCACTACCCTGTTTGAGAAGAGCAACGATTTCAGCACCACCATGAATAGTACGTTCTACAAGTCCTGCAATGACATTTTCTCCAAGCAATTCTGGCAGAGGCGTCCCGAATACTGAAGAATGCTGGGGAAGGGGAAGCATCTGATCCCCATGACCACCTATCACCATTGCTTCAACATCTCTTTTGGAGCAGGCAAGCTCATCGGCAATAAAACTGGCAAAACGTCCCGTATCAAGTATTCCACTCATTCCAAACACACGATTTGGTTCAAAACCAGTGACTTTCAGGGCCACATAAGTCATTACATCAAGAGGATTGGTAACAGCAATTACAATCGATTTAGGTGCATATTGCTTGATTTTCTCACAAACATCTTTCATGATCTTAGTATTGATATTTATCAGATCAGCCCGGCTCATTCCGGGTTTTCTTGCAGCACCGGCAGTTATGATAACAATATCTGAATCAACAATGTCCGCATAGTCATTACTGCCCTTGATTTTAGTATCATATCCTACTATAGATCCTGCCTGCATAAGGTCCAGGGCTTTTCCCTGAGGTAAACCTTCAACTATATCCACAAGGACAATGTTACCGAATTCCATTTCGGCAAGTCTCTGCACAGTAGTTGCACCAACATTCCCTGCTCCTATTACCGAGATTTTAGTCATGGCAAAAGCACCTTTGATGTGATTGTTGTAAGAAAATATCAAATTAGAATTTTTTATAATTAAACCTATTCTTTTGCTACTTAAATTGCTGTTCCATATTAGAGGCATTATTGAAAACATTGGTTTAAAATATACAGAAAATATAACTGGAGTTGATATATAGAATGTAAATTAACCAAAAACGGTGAAAAATGTGCAAGACATCCTGATTTTCACAGTAACCATTGTACTCATCACAAATCTTCTCTGGAAGATTAGATTGCCACCTTTCCTTGTACTAACAGGTGCAGCCCTTTTTTATGGCATATTCAGCGGAATGCAGCAAAACGCAATCGCAATGGCAACACAGGGTGCAGGCAGGGTATTTGCACTCCTTGCAATTCCTATATTTTCAGGGTCATTAATTGCCCTGGTAATAAGACAGGAAAATTTTGCGCAGCGGATTGTCTCGGATATGCAAAAAATATCCGCACGACCCACCCTTACATCAGGAATTGCAGGTTACCTGTTATCCATCCCCCTCATGTGCTGCCTGACAGCTTATGTAGTAATGGTCCCTCTTGTTGAAAACCTGAAAGTAAACTCCGAGATCAGGAAGAAATGTTATTACGCTACTGCAATTGGAAGTACACTTTCTTTTGTCCTTCTGTACCCACTTCCTGTAATATACAGTATTACAAGAAGTCTCAATTTTAATGTTGATGCTGGCTTCAACCTGGCTGCAATCACTATATCTGTAATTCTCTTTATCTTTGGATACCTGCTTATATCAAAAAGAGGAGAACACAAAGATACATGGAAAGAAAGAGAATTGTCAGCAAATGAGTCACCTATTGGATGGGTCCCCTTAATACTGCCCATTGTATTCCTGGCAATTGGTCATTTTTTACCGGGAGCTTCCCTGCTGGCGGATATCAATCTTGCCATTATTCTTGCAGCCAGTTTTTCCCTTTTACTGGTAAAAAAAGAAAATCTGGATATCGTTTTTGAAAAGGGCACCCGCAATGCCGGTATGATATTACTGGACCTCTGCGGTGCCGGGGCGCTTGGAGGAGTAATTGCTGCAAGTTCATTTGCAGAAAATGTCTATAATCTTATCGGACACATAATACCTGCTCTTTTCATCCCGTTTATTTTCGCCGCGATAATACAGACTGCGCAGGGCTCCAGGGCTGTCACTGCAATAATAACATCATCCATACTCGCCTACAGCCCCTATGTTTCAGATGTGGCAACCATTCCCCTGATATTGATGATTTCAGCTGGCACCATGGTGTTTTCCTACGTTACAGATCCGTTTTTCTGGCTGATCCAGAGAACCACGGGCGATGATGTGAAAACCGTAGTATCGAACTATACCATTCCACTTGCCATACTGGGGATATTACTACTCACTTCAGTCTTACTGATTGATTATTTCCTGTTCTGAAGTGACAACAAATATTAACCAATAAACAAAGACCAAAGATTATGGATCAGAGAATAATCAGGATAATTAAAGGTGACATCACAGAACAGGAAGTTGATGCCATTGTGAATGCGGCCAACAATTC
This sequence comes from Methanohalophilus sp. WG1-DM, assembly GCF_004104135.1. Classification (NCBI taxonomy): domain Archaea; kingdom Methanobacteriati; phylum Methanobacteriota; class Methanomicrobia; order Methanosarcinales; family Methanosarcinaceae; genus Methanohalophilus; species Methanohalophilus sp. WG1-DM. The sequence continues at coordinate 36,564 of NZ_RRBA01000011.1, forward strand.
CCTGCTTGGCGGAGGAGGGGTTGATGGAGCAATACACAAAGCTGCAGGACCTAAACTGCTGGATGAATGCAGGACACTGAATGGTTGTGCAACAGGTGAAGCAAAAATCACGCATGGCTATAATCTGCCGGCAAAATGGGTCATACACACAGTGGGACCTGTATGGCACGGCGGAAACAATGAGGAGGACAGAATGCTGGCCAAATGTTACAGTAATTGCCTTAAGCTGGCGGCAGAGGAAGGGATTAAAACTATTGCTTTTCCCGCAATAAGTACAGGAGTCTACCATTTTCCTATACCCAGGGCAGCTGAAATAGCGATAAATGAAGTAATCGATTTTCTGCAAGAAACCCCGGTTTTTGATAGGATTCTATTTGTATGTTTTAATGATGAAACTTTCAGTAACTTCAACAGGCTACTTAATGAGGATAAAAAATGAGTAGAAGATAAAAATAATAGGACTTATGGCAGATTTACCTTCAATATAACTGGGGATAATGTCAGCTACAATTGAAACATCTTTAACCTCTAGGGGATTTGGAGACATTGATGATTGGATTTTCAGATAGAACAGTGGATTGGACTTTCAGATCGGAAAGTCAACATAAAGCATTATATAAAGGAAAGTTGTACAAATGACAGGGACAAGGAGCCTAACACAAGTAGCCTATTATCAAACAGAAATCCGCCAATGCCAGTCAAAATGCAATCAATAAGGAAGAAATACTCACACTCAAAGCAAATGAATCATTATTAATTGCATCTGATAGTGGCTTAAATATCCTCAGAAGGAATACTTATTATAGCTGCAAAGATGGCACATACTGCTAGACATACTATAATTACAATGAAATTGTCTTGAGACAAATATTCAGTTAGAAAGTAAACTATTATAAAAGTAAATGTACTTACAAAAATAATTGTATTCAGAGCTATTTTTCTCATATGCTTTATCACTGTTTGCCAATTCTGTAATTTCCTCTGAGAATTTACTGTCAACTTCAGCTAAAGATATGTCATCACCTTGTGCCTTGTTCAATATATCTTCCCCTTATTTTAAAAATAGTTAGAGAACGAGCAGCCAATCAAGCCACCCATAACCTTTTCCACGAAGCGTAATTTCCAGAACATACACATTCAGTATTTAGCTAATTATCTTGCGTTTATTGTGCAGTTTCAGTTCCTCTGTAATTCGATGATGGTTGCTTGTTGTGATGTTTCTCTGTCCGTTTTGTACATTTTCACTCAGAGATGCTTGTGTGACTATCATATCTGGTTCGACATTAGGTGCGAGTGGGAGAGATTTATCTGGGTTTCAGATGCAACATAGAAAGAGTGAATCTAGAGGCACATGTGTGGATCGAATCCATGATAGGTTAACATTGAGTGCATCAAGAGCAGACTCTGGTTTTAATTAAGCACCTGCTGGTATACCTCTCCAGTCTTCTTTGCTATATTTTGCCAGTCAAAGTATGATATAACCTTCTCACGCCCTCTTTTCCCCATCAGGCACCTCTTTTCTGGATCATGATATAATCTATCAATCGCTTCTGCGATACTTGCACAGCTTTCCGGCTCTACCAGAACCCCGGTCCGGTTGTGGTCAATGATGTCTGGTATCCCTCCGACTCGTGTCCCAATGCACGCGGTTTCACATGCCATGGCTTCAATGAGCACAATACCGAAAGGCTCGTAGATGCTTGGCAGCACGAACACATCGGAGAGAGAGTATAATTTAATGAGTTCATGCTTGTCCACATGCGGAAGGCAGAGGATATGCTTGTCATGATATATATCCGGCTGGCCGACCATTACCAGCATTATTTCTGGAATATCTTTCTGGAGCCTTCGCACGGCATCAACCAAATACATCACGCCCTTTTGTGAGTCATTCCTTCCAACAAACAGCACAACGAATCGGTTATCAAGTTTGTATTTTCTTTTGATGTCATCCGCATTCTGGTGTTTGAATGTCTCACTATCCACCCCGTTTGGAATAATTGTAATCTTATCATGTTCGATTCCAAATGTTTGCTCCAGTTCTTCTTGTATGGACTTTGATACTGCAATGAACCTGTCCACCATGCCCACCACATTTGACTCCATCATAACACTCAGCCCGTCTGGCTTCGTTCTGTTGATATCTATACTGTGAGCTGTCATCACCAGTGGCAGCTGGGTGCTCTCCTTTGATAATGTAGTAGCTAACTGGATCAACCCACCATGCGAATGTAACAGATCCAGACTGCCACCTGAAAACTGTTTCTTCACCATCGCAGCCACATTGATGTTGGTCTGTATCTTTTTATATGCTGCACTGAAATTATTAGATGCCTGATAATGAAGTTCTGTTGGTCCGTGTACCCATAAATTTCTGATCAACTGTTCGTTCGATTCCTGTACATTGGATGTAAACACATGTACCTGATTATTTCCGATTGCAAGACTTCTGGTTACCTCACCTACATGGATACCCACTCCACCATAAAAATTTGGTGGATATTCATAAGAAAGGATACCTATGTTGACACCAGAGTCGGGTTTCCTTAGACTGAAAACCGTAATTATGCCCCCACACTTCATTCCGTTATAATATCACAGCCAATTGGATATTGTTGACCCTTTAAATTAGAATCCCGATAATTTAATGGCGCCATTTCTCGTTTCCCATCAAGCAGGAAACTACTTTAGCTCATGATGTACATTTATACGTGAGAATATGTATTAAAGGTGATGCTAAAATGCCTAAACCACTCGTTGTTGGAAACGGATCACTGCTGGTGAACCTGGATATAAATGCAAGCATCCGGGACATGTACTTTCCCCATATAGGATATGAGAACCATGTGAATGGTCGACATTGTAGAGTAGGGGTAGAAGTGGATGGGAAAAATCTTGGTATGGTTTCTCTGATAGGGGATGATTGGAGCCACAAACTTGGTTACCAGAAAGATCGGTTGGTAACTGATACCTACTATCGCAATGATCGTCTTGAAGTTGAGTTGAGGTTCAACGAATGTGTACACCCTCATGAGAATATATTTATTCGAAATATAGCAATAACCAATACAGACGCCATAGATGTAGACATGAAGCTACTTTTCAGCCATGATATTTCCCTTTACGAGAATCCGAATGGTGATACGGCTATCTTTGACCCTGCATTGCAATCCATAATACATTATAAGGACTCGCGCTACTTCCTTATTAGTGGTTCACCATACTTTGACCAGTATGAAGTACGTCCAAAAGGGACAGATGAATCTGGTGCTATCAAGTCTGGAGAGCTTAACATGAACTCCATTCAGGTAGGGGCAGTGAAGAGTTTCATCCGTTTTTCCCGGCATCTGGCCGCGGGGGAAACAAAAATAATATATTACTGGATTGCAGCAGGAAAAACTTTCTTTGAAGTCAAGCGGCTCAATGAACTTGTCCTGAATACAACGCCTGAAAAGATGATAAGTGAAGCAGGGCAGTACTATTATTCATGGGTGAACAAAGAAAAGTACGATATGTTTGATCTTCCACCAAAAGTAGTAGATTTATTCAAACACAGTCTGCTTATTATAAAGTCGCAAATTGATTACGATGGCGCGATCATAGCTGCCAATGACAGTGATATTCTTGAAAGGTTCAACATGGATTCATACAGTTACATGTGGCCGCGAGACAGTGCATTTGTCGCTATGGCGCTGGACATAACGCGCTACTCCGGGACTGTGCAAAAATTCTTTAAATACTGCCGGGGACTGCTCCATGATCACGGATATTTCCTGCAAAAATACAATCCTACGGGTACTCTTGCAAGTGGTTGGATGCCTTGGATAACACCTGATGGGCATATCCAACTTCCGATACAGGAAGATAGCACAGCACTTATTATCGTGGCTTTGTGGAATCATTATAAAATGACAAGATCTATCGAGAATATCGATTCGGTCTATCACTCAATGATAATACCAGCTGCCGAGTTCATGACCAAGTACAGGGATTCTTCTACAGGACTCCCAAAACCCAGTTATAATCTGTGGGAGGAGAAAAGAGCGGTCCACAGTTATACATGTTCGACAGTTTATGCGGGACTCATATGTGCTGCCAAGTTTGCAGCAATGTATGGAGACAATAACCTCGCAGAGAGCTACAACACGGCTGCCATGGAAATAAAACGGGGGATCGAGAATCACCTGTATGATAAGGAACTGGGAAGGTTCCTGCGAAGCATCAACCCTAGGGATGTGACCGTAGATGCCAGTCTCTACGCCGTATCCCAGTTTGGGGTGCTCCCCCCGGACGATGCCAGGGTGGTTAGCACTATGAAAAGTATAGAAAGCATACTCTCGGTGAAGACTGAGGTAGGAGGCATCGCTCGCTTCTATAAGGATAAATATCAGGAAGTTGCGCAATACGATCCAGAGATAATACCAGGTAATCCTTGGTTCATATGTACCTTATGGGTAGCACAATGGCATATACAGGTGGCAAAGAGCATCAACGACCTGCAAAACACAAGGGAGATAATACTGTGGGTCACAGATAGAGCCACAGATACCGGTCTGCTGGCAGAGCAGCTGAATCCGTTTGATGGGAGTCCTTTAAGTGTGAGTCCTCTAACCTGGGCACATGCCACATTTGTACTAACTGTCATGGCCTTTGTCAAAAAAGCAAGATCACTGGAGTAACGATAGAGTTAAGCATCGATTTCCGATTAAAATAACTAACTTATCATTACTTTTGGCTGTCAAAGTTGGGTTCAATTCGTGCCCTTCCACTCAATTGAAAACTAATTAATCTTACTTTTTCAAAGAACAAAAATAACATTATTCCAATGACCAATTACTTTCAAAAACATAGAAGATGCATACATATAAAATATTCAAAAGTTATTTGTCCTAGGAATTCGTATGGTAATATTGCAGATAAAGATTGCCTGCTCTATATTTTGGGATATATGAGCGGTTGGGGAGTGGGGTACTAAAATCGATTTTATGCCCGCTCATTAATGAGCCAAACAGGAGTATAGCCATATATATAGATTGTGATTTTATTTCATCGGTTATAAGGCTGATATATTAAAGAGATAGGACCCATTCATAGACTACGCACACGGCACGATAAGTAATGTCATGCTGTAGTTGTAATTTCATGAAATCAGGCTGATAAAATATTGTAGGAGTTGATGATCTTAACACGAAAATATTTGGGAATTATGGCTGATTCCCACGATAATCTGGATATGATACGCAAAGCTGTGGACTTCTTCAACGAAAAACAGGTCTCAGCTGTGCTCCATGCCGGGGATCTCGTATCACCCTTCAATGTAAAAGGATTCACTGAACTGGAGGCACCTCTTCACCTTGTATTTGGAAATAATGAGGGAGACAGAATCACTATAAAAGAATGGTTTGTAAAACAGGGAGCAAACGTATGTGGTGATTTTGGCACACTGGATATAGAGGATTTACATATTGCCCTGCTACATGGCATAAACGAAAAAGAAATTGAAGCTCTTGCTGCATCCGGTCATTTTGATCTCATTGTCAGGGGACACACCCACCAGGCAGGCAGCCACATGATAGGCAACACACGAGTGATAAATCCTGGGGAGACTGCCGGAGTACTTACGGGAAAAGCTACCGTTGCACTTGTAGATCCTCTTACAAAGGAAACCGAGATAATTGAACTCTAAAAGAAAGGAGGAGGCGTGGTCTGACAACAACGCCCTTTAGGGTCTGCAAAACAGACAAAGTATTACAAAAAGTGTCTATTGTAATACTTAATTTTACTTTTCTGCTATTTTTCAATAAATAACTTTTGGTCCGTTAGTTAAATCCCTGTTTACTCTGTTCATTTCGAAAAGTTCAAGTATGTTACTTGCTAACACCCCCCAGTATAAAAGAGGTGTAAAAATGTTAGGCATAGAGGACCCCTACATATGGAGTGCATATGTTCTGTGCATAATAAGTGCCATCGCCTGCATGGCATATGGAATTGCAAAATGGAATGAAGAGGAGGAAGAGGATTGCCTGTAAGTCCGGTCGTTCTTGGTGTAATCGTTCTGGTCTATCTGATGATAGTCTTCTATTGCGGATGGATTGCATACAAGCGCACAAAAGAAGTTGACGATTACATGCTGGCGGGGCGGAAAGTGCATCCGTACATACTGGCCCTATCCTATGGAGCGGCATTTGTCAGTACCTCGGCAATCGTTGGTTTTGGAGGAGTTTCCGCAACTTTAGGAATGGGAACACTGTGGCTTGTCTTCATGAACATCGTGGTGGGAATCTTTGTGGCCTTTGTCCTTTTCGGATCACGCACACGGCGTATAGGTGTGAACCTGGGAGCTGTCACATTCCCTGAACTGCTGGGCAAACGTTTCAACTCAAAATTCATACAGGGTTTTTCAGGTGCTTTGATAGGAGTGTTCATGCCCCTTTATGCAGGGATTGTACTAATCGGAGGAGCCCGATTCATGGAAACATCCCTGGGAATCAATTATGACGTGGCAGTATTTATCCTCACTATTATTGTTGCAGCCTATGTGATCACAGGAGGTTTACTGGCAGTGATGTACACAGACGCCATGCAGGGAACCCTGATGCTTGGGGGCATGACAATACTGCTCATATTAACCTATGCTAACCTCGGTGGAATCACGGAAGCTCACCAGGCCCTCACCGACATGTCATCCATGGTGCCGGCAGGTTTAGTCGCAGGTGGACATACTGGATGGACATCAATGCCTGCATTTGGCACACCGATATGGTGGACTATGGTATCTACAATTATACTCGGCGTGGGAATCGGTGTACTGGCACAACCACAGCTGGCCGTGCGATTCATGACAGTAGATAGCAAAAAATCCCTCAACAGGGCAGTATTTGCCGGCGGGCCTTTTATCCTCATGATGGCAGGAGTTGCCTATATAGTCGGTGCCCTTTCCAATGTGTATTTCCTCGATACACAAGGCCAGCTTGCATTGGATGTAGCAGGCGGTAATATGGACCGCATTATCCCAGAGTACATAAACAGTGCCACACCGGACCTTTTCGTTGCAATATTCATGGTAACCCTGCTGGCGGCTGCTATGTCAACCCTCAGTTCCCAATATCACACAATGGGAACTGCTATTGGTCATGACTTCTACAAAGAGTTCCTCAAAGGTGGTAAATCCGGAAAGACCATATCCGTAACCAGACTGGGAATCGCTGTTACAATCATATTGAGTGTTATCCTTGCCTACATGCTGCCAATCAGCATTATTGCCCGTGGTACAGCTATTTTCTTTGGTCTGTGCGCGGCTGCCTTCCTGCCCGCCTATGCAGGAGCACTGTTCTGGCCGCGTATGACCAGGGAAGGAGCGATTGCAAGTCTTCTCGCAGGGACATTCAGCAGCCTTTTCTGGCTGGCTTTTGTCCATGCAAAGGAAGCGGCTCCCCTGGGAATATCACAGGCTATTTTTGGAATGGAAACCCTGCTCACCGGCACCTGGACCGTTGTGGACCCGATCCTTGTTGCCACACCGATTGCAGCCATTACCGCCGTAGTAGTAAGCCTTGCTACCAAACCAATGCCAGAAGAACACCTCGACAGATGTTACAGGGGATACATCAAAAGATAAGACCAAAAGGCGCAATCTTTAAATCCTTTCCCTTTTCTATTTTATACAGGTGATTTAACCTGTCAACTCTAACAATAATAGCCTGCAGAATGTTCGAAGATGAGATAGCATATCTCATAGAAGAGGATAATTCGGTAGACAATGTGATCATAGTCGAAAATGATGAATCTTATGGTATCAGGGACAAACTCAACAAAGCAGGAGTGGATGTTGAAACAAAAACCATGGTGAATTTGCTGAATAACCCATTGCCTGATAACCAATTCAATATAGTTATCCAGATACTTGAATTTGCCCTGCATGCAATCCCAAAAAATCTCAAGGACGAGGTGTACACAAATACCAAGAGATTGACACCCATCTCCGATGGTATCTTACTTTTTTACGGATTGTGTGGCAATGTACTGTCAGACATAGAGCAGGATTTTGCCGATCATCCCTGTCCGGTGGGAATACTAAGAGAAAATAACGGGGAAACAATCGATGACTGTATTGGTGCCGTGCTTGGCGGCAGACAGAAATATCTTGACACCATCAAGAGTTTCAAAGGAGAGGGGACTTTTATCCTGACCCCCATGTGGGCAGCTAACTGGAGGGATATGCTCGTTTCTTCAGGATTTAGCAAAGATAAAAACGACATTGAAACATCGAGATATGTCTTTAATGAAATAGGTTACAAGCATGTAGCAAAGCTTGACACCGGGATTAATTACGAAGAGGATTTCCATCAAAGAGTCGATGAGTTCGCGGATTTATTTGACTTTGATATACTGCATGTGCCGGCAAACCTGAACACATTAAAGCAGTGCTACAGCAATTTCAAAAAGGAGTTATATTGACCGAAAAGTATCCGGGCCTTTTCCATAAAGTTATTAAAGGTAATTCCTATTCATTAGCGGACAATAAATCAGGTGATGAATTGACACGCATACTTGCAACAGGAACCTTTGATATACTTCACCCGGGTCATCTCTACTATTTGGAACAGGCCCGGAAGTATGGCAGTGAACTATATGTCCTTGTTGCACGGGACTCAACAATTGAACATAAGCCTAAACCCATAGTTCCTGAAAAACAGCGGCTTGAAATGGTTAAAGCTTTAAAGGTTGTGGACCATGCCCTGCTGGGAAGCGAAGAAGATATGTTCAAACCCCTCGAAGAGGTACAACCGGATATTATCGTACTGGGCCACGACCAGGTATTCGATGAAAAAGAACTCGAAGATAAACTTCAAAAAAGAGGATTCAAGACAAAGGTAGTTCGCCTCGGAAAGCCCCGGCAATGTCCCCTTTGCAGCAGTGGCAGAATTATAAAAAGAATCCTGGAAAGAAAGAGAACAGAATTATAAAAGGCAATTCTCAATCCTTTCAAGAGCTTCTCTTATCCTTTCCTGTGAAATGGCATATGAAAGCCTCATGAAATTGTTACCACTTGGGCCAAAAGCCGAACCGGGAGTAGCAGCAACGTGGGCATCTGAAAGTAATTTCTCAGCAATCTCTTCACCATCCCCATACTCGCTTACATCCGCAAATGCATAGAATGCACCCCTGGGACGGCTGCAATGTATACCGATATCATTCAACCCATCTACAAGGATATCGCGACGTTGCCTGAATTCGGCTACCATGTCCTCAACAGGTTGCTGGTCACCTTCCAGTGCCTCAATGGCACCATATTGAGCAAACGTTGTAGCACTGCTGACAGAATGTGACTGGATTTTCTGGAAATCATGGAGGAAAGCTTCATTGGCAGCGACATAACCTAGCCTCCAGCCTGTCATCGCATATGATTTGGAAAAGCCATTTACAGTAATAGTGCGGTCCTGCATCCCTTCCATAGCACCGATACTGTAGTGTTTTTCATCATAAAGTATCTTCTCATAAATCTCATCGGAGAGAACCAGCAGATTATGATCAATGGCAAGGTCTGCTATTTCCTTTAATTTGTCCTTGCCAAATACACCACCTGAGGGATTGCAAGGGGAATTGACAACTATCAGGCGAGTTTTATCTGTAATGTGATCTCCAATATCATAAGGAAGAAAGCCATTTTCCGGATCTGTAGACACCCATTTAGGATTTGCTCCTGCAAATTTGATACATGGTTCATAGGAAACCCAGGCAGGGTCGAACAGGACAGCCTCATCGCCATCATCAAGTACAGACATCATAACTTCGAAGATTGCCTGTTTGGCTCCCGGTGTAACCATCACATTGGATGCATCCAAATTCAGATTGTTCTCTGTTTGTAATTTTTTGGCTATAGCTTCGCGCAGCGGTTTGATACCCGCAGAGGGAGAATAATGAGTTTCTCCGCTATAAAGCGCCTTGCATGCAGCATCACTGATGTGGCCGGGAGTATCAAAATCAGGTTCACCCAGACTGAAACTAATTACATCAATGCCGTCATGCTTGAGCTTATTTGCTATATTTGCTATACGGATTGTCGGGGATTCAGCCACTCGGGCCAATCTTGAAGATGCCATTAATAGTCCCTATGAATAGATTTAGAGACGCCTGATAAGTTTTACCGCAGCCTCTACAGCCCTCTTGGCATAATCGACCCTCTGGTGAGCCTCCATGCGACTCATACCGGGGCCCGCAATTCCCAGAGTGACAGGCTTGTTGTATTCCAGAGAAAGGTCGGTAATCTTTCTTGAGGCATGCTGGACCACTATCTCATCATGACCTGTGGCACCTTCTATTACCGAACCAATGGTTACAACTGCGTCAATATCATCTTTTTCACAAAGTTTCTTGATTGCAAGCGGCATATCGTAAACCCCGGGCACAAGAATGGTATCTGTCACTTCCGCGCCCAGGAATTTCGCATGTTCTATACCAAGTAATTCCATCTGGTAGGTAAGATCCCTGTTAAACTCCGCTACCACAAATCCCAGTCTGATTGTCATTATATTGTTCTCCAATGCAGATTTTGCTTCCTAATCATACTTATAAATTATAAAATCAAATCCTCATCCACGCAGGCTTCCTACATCCTCAAAACCCTGCCTCTGACCTGTACCTGCCTGTTTTACAAGTTTCTCTGGCTTAAAGAGAAGATCCACGACATTACGGGAATGCTCACGAGCACGGTTCTCCATGAGGAAAGCAAGCTCCTTCTCATCCTTGCCTTCATCTTCGTGAACAAAAACTTCTATTATATGAGTATTTGTCATAAGCTGGGCCTGAATGATACCCGTGGAAGCCTCATGTGCACACATTTTATCTTTTTGCGCAGCACCGGGCATTCCAAGGGCCATAACTATTTCGCAGCCCTGCTCCTCGATAAGCTTTTTGGAAGCCACCGGCAGGTCCTTTATACCCGGAACTGTGATCCGAATTATACGGGCTGAAACATACTGCTTGATCTCATCCACAGCAGCACTGCCCATATCAAAACGTGCAAACGTCGTGTCTACAATACCTATGGTTTTCATGATATCTCATTTACACAATACTTCAATTGCAGCTTCTGTTGCAGGACCCAGGTCTGAAACCACTCCCCTCTTCTTGAATACTACCTCAATCTGCTGGAGAGTACTGAGAATATCCCTGTAACTTACATTGCCCATATTTCCAATACGGAAAATCTTGCCCTTAAGATGGGCCTGTCCGCCTGCAATTGTAATTCCGGATTTCATCATTTCTTTTTTAAGGGTTTCGCTGTCCATACCCGCCGGGGCCTTCATTGCCGAGACAGTGTTGGAATATGCACTGTATTCATTGAGCTGCGGGAACATCTCGATACCCATTGCATCCATCGCCGCACGCACAGCAGCTGCACCCTTATGGTGCCTTTCTATCCTGGCATCCATTCCCTCTTCTTCAATTATATGAAGGGATTCCTGCAGGGCGTAGAAAAGAGGAATGGCAGGTGTGTAAGGAGTTTGTGTTTTTTCCTTGTCAGCACTCTTTTTACAGGCTTTGAGATCAAGATAATAAGGAAGGCTTTCTTTTTCCATTGCGTCAAATGCAGCTTCACTTACAGAAAGCATGGAAAGACCTGGTGGTGCACCAATACATTTCTGGGAACCAACCACTGCTACATCAACTCCCCAATCATCTATAAATACATTATCTCCACCTAGTGAAGTCACACCGTCCATTACAAACAGGGACCCATATTTCTTTGCCAGCTTGCCGACCTGTTCTGCAGGATTCAGTATACCTGTGGAGGTTTCGTTGTGAACCATGGTAACGGCCTTTGCTCCTTCCTGAAGTTGTGCTTCAAGCATATCCAGGTCCACGGAAGAACCCCATTCAAATTCCAGGGGAACGACAGAACCGTATCTGGATGCAATATCCTTGAAACGCTCTCCGAATTTACCATTCTCAATGGAGATTATCCTGTCATCTTTGTCTGCGATACAACCTACAGCAGCTTCCATAGAAGCGGTACCTGAACCACTTAACACAAAAATATCATTTTCTGTCTCGAATACGTCAGCAAGAATACGACGACAGTCATCATATATTCCAGAAAATTGTGCTCCACGATGATTGATCATCGGTTTGGACATTGCCCTGAGAACCCTGGGGGGTACTGGTACCGGGCCCGGCATCATTAATAAATTATCTTCAAGGTCCATAGACTTTCCTCTAATAGTTTTTTAACTAATCCACACCTAATGTAGCGCTAATATTTAACTGTAGTTAAACAGTCAGAATTAACAAAATTATCCATGTAGCAACTTAATTATGTCGTGCTTGGTGATAAATCCGATAGCAACTCCCTTTTCAAGCACCAGAACTGCAGGATAGCGCTCCAGCAGTGTAGATACAATACCAATATCAGCCTCAGGAGAAACTGCCGGAAAAGATTCACCCATCATATCCCCTACTTTCATTTTGGATATCACGGCGGTTTTTTTCTCAGCCATTGACTTGACAAACGTGTCCTCTGAAATACTGCCTACAGGCACACCATTATCAATCACAGGAACCTGAGAATAACCATGCTCCTGCATGATACTGACTGCATGGTCCACCGACTCATCGGAAGATACAAAAACCACAAGGGTATGCATGATGTTCCTGACACATATCTTTTCTTTTTCAGATTGGTCAAAAGCATCAAATATTTTTCTCAAGGTCGATAGCCTCGGATCAACATCACCCGCCTCTATTCTTGCTATAAGGGGCTGGCTGACACCGGCTCTTTTTGCCAGGCCGCTCTGTGTAAGTCCTAGCTCTATTCTTTGCTGCTTAATGGATTGGGCAGTTGGCAGTATCATTTAGTACTATTGATGTGAATTTTATTATTTAAGCAATTGCTTATTTATTGCATATAGAAAAAGAAAAGACCTCCCACGTATGCAATATAAGTGGCTAAGATAACAGCCCCCTCCCAGCGCGCAAGCTTGCGACCTGTCAATCCAAAAAATACAATCATTCCCATAATTAACAACATTGCAGGAAAATCATAGTACAGGGATTGATTCTGTATCGGAAGTTCACTGATAAGGGAAGAAGCACCCAATATAAGTGCTATGTCCATCGTATTTGCCCCAAGTATGTTACCGACGGCCAGGTCATTATGTCCCTTACGAGTAGCTGAAATAGCAGTTATCAGTTCAGGAAGGGATGTCCCAAATGCTACAAGGGTCAATCCGATTATCATTTCGGGAACACCAAGCCACATAGCAATGTCAGTACCGGAATCAATCAGGATACGACTGCCACCCACCACAAGAGCAGCACCAAGAACAAAAAAAACCACATCTTTTGAAATCGAATTGGATATTTCGCCAAGTTCTTCATTAACTTCTTCATTTGTCCCAAAGAGCAGCGATTGAAGTCTGTAATTGTAATAGAGAAAAACAACAAAAACTACCAGTAAAAGTATACCATCAACAGGTGTGAGCATGCCGTCAATGGATACTACAATCAGCAGCAAAGCCGATACAATCATAAATGCACCCCTTTTTAAAAAAGAGGAATCCTCTACAGGAATCGAGCGTAAGACTATTACGCCTCCGAGGATCAGGCCAGCATTGCATATAACAGAACCTACAGCGTTACCAACTGTCAGACCTGTATGGCCCAGATAGGCAGCATATGCAGAAACAGCAAATTCCGGTGCAGTCGTTGCGAAACTAACAATAGTCGCTCCTATAATCATTTTAGGAATGCCACTTTTTTGGGATATTGAGACTGCAGACTCGGTAAACCAGTCAGCACCTTTTGTAATAAAGATCAGACCTACTATAAAAAGAGGTAAAGTATATTGCTGCATTTTTGGGATCAGCGCAATATGGTTAATAAAGAATATAAAACTTAACCGATTAAAATTTTTCAGTCACCTGCAGTAATAACAAGTACAGGCCCTATATCGGCAGCAATCAACCATCGTGTGAGACTTCCAAAAGGATCGCTACGCAATGATTCTGTCCCCATTACAGTAAGATCAACCTTGTTTTCCTTTGCAATATTGATAATTTCACGACCCGGATTCCTGCCTCTAACAACCCGGATATGGAACTCTATGCCATGTATTTCAGATTGCTTTGCCGCATATTCCAGATTGGCTTCTATATTCTTAGTAATCAGATCGACAAGTTTTTCTTGAAACTCATCCGGGAATGATTTTAAGTTGTCTGGCTCTTCCACATATATTACAATAATGCGTCCATTTTCCATAGAAGCAATATGCAATGCATTGTCTATCACTTTTTGGGAAAGTTTCGTTTCATCAATTGGCACCAGAATGTTACGATACGTTATGTCTTTCATTTTACCATCATCCATCTCATGTAAGTCCAAAAGCAGTTACAACAATTACGACAAGTATCCCAAGCCCGACCATTCGGACAGAATGTAGTATCAGGTTCTGCCGGGCTATTTTGCCGGAAAACATTCCAAGAGCAGCCAAGACAATTATACTTAATCCAACTGAGACCTCCAGTGCATAATTTTCCAGAAATACAAACGGCAATATCGGCACAAGAGAACCAATGAGACTGGAACCGCCATGTGCTAGAGTATCATACAATATTTTGTTGCGGGTTTCTTTTTCAAGACTTGTAGATTCGAGATTGCGTAAGAGAGGTTTTTCAAGATCAGCAAGATGGCCATACTCTACCGCACTTTCTGCAAGGTAAGAACCAAGCCCATTGGTCATTGCAAGAGCAAGCGCACCTCCCAGAGCAGCATTTATTATGAGGTCAGGGTTAGAAGAAACATTCGAAGCACCAATGACAACACCAAGTACTGCCAGTACTCCATCAATACTGCCAAGGATAATATATCTACTCTGATCGAATTTTGGTTTCATTTAAGACACTCAACATTTTATGAGCACGTATCAGGACATAGGTATATGATTACAAAAAATATAACAATTTTGCATACAGGGTTCGATTTGTTCTTTCATCCTGACAAAACACAGGAATCAGAAAAATCCAAAGCCTCAGAAGAGGATTGATTCTCAGACAAAGCCGCTTCTATCATATTACGCAGATGTGAGTCATCAAAGGGTTTCATTATAGTTCCCACTGGTTTTAGTTCATGGACACGCTGCAAAATGGCTTTGTCAGAGATACCGGTAAGGAAAATAAAATGAGGAGCCAATTTCTGTTTGATTACTTTGGCAGCTTCAATTCCGTCTATATTGCCTTTGAGAACAATATCCATCAAAATCAAATCAGGTTTCAAATGTGATGCCATATTTATAGCAGTTTGCCCATCTGCCACAATTCCACAAACAGTATAGCCCATCTCTTCCAGTTTGAGTTTTATGCCCATTGCAACGATCATTTCATCCTCAACTACCAATATGCCCCCGGATTTCATGATTATTCCTCGGTTTGCTAATTTATAAAAAAATATATGAAGTAAATTTTTAGATAGCCATTTGTTTTTTGTTGCAATAAAATAAAAAAAGTACCGGCAAGACCGGTATCTTAATCCCAAATATAGATTATCAAGCTTTCCAGCTGCATTTTTTGCCTGGTTTTTGTTTTGAGGACATAACTTCCACTTCCATGGAAGATTCCCAGAGGCCATGGACATTACAACTTTCAATTGCTTTAAAATCCGTAATCACAGAAGTCAGACCACAATCTCCACAAACATTTACACCCCTTATGTGACAGACCTCAAATTCTTTTTCACCAATTAGCTCCTCATGAGGAGTTACGTTAAATGTAGCTTCTGCTTTTTCTGCAGATGGCCCCAGCTCCACCCTGCCTATCTTCTGATCTGCAAGATAGAGGTCTATCCATTCGATGTAGTGGTTCTCTTCCATTACATGTGGTTCAATTCCTACAGAAACCGTTACTTCATAGGTACCACCTGCTGTCATCATTGACGGTCCTTCGATTACCGGTATATGTTTCTTTTCAGTTTCCGTTGGATTATCCTTATCTTTTAAACGGTTAATATTATCAGTCATCGTATCACCTACCCATTAATTAAAAAATAAGTTGCCAGCACTGCTGACAACTTCAGAACCTGTAATTCTTAACCGAGTGGAAAAGTACCACGGCAAAGAACACCAGAATTACAGCGACCAGGCTGAAATAAGACACCGGATCCCAGATAAATTTCATGCCTCCTGACTCCCCCCAGCCTACAAGGACGGTACCTTGCAGGACAACAGGCAGTACAACACAGATACCTGCCACTATAAAAATAAACAAGATGTCAAATATCTGCATGAATACGCTTCTTTCCTTTCCCCTGCTAGTAACTGCCATATTTAATCCTCCTCAGTCATAATACCTGAATGTATACATATGCTCCTTTATAGAACTATACACCCTTAGACATGCAGCGGTTCCTATACCCAGTACCAGCAGTAAGAACAGCGCATAAACCGGGAATATACTTGAAAGTTCAGGCGTGCTGTCCCATACAGTGGTAATTATAGTATAGAAGATGAATGACTCTGAGAAGAACAAAATACCCATCAAAACCACCACAACAAGAGCGTCCTGCCGCAGTTTGCTCATGTATCTTACAGAATCAACATTTTCCTTTTTTTGTTTATCTTCCAAGATCATTACCTCCTTATGTCCTCACAGGCTCGGGCCAACCCATCTCTTCGCCCCAGTCATGGCTAACTTCTAAACTCCGATATCTCCGGTTGAAATAGAAATATGCAATCGCATAGAACAGCAGGGCAAATATCAGATTATACCTGTATCCCCACTGCAGGGTTGACATGATCACAAGTGCCAGGAATATTGTGAAGTATGCAAGCCAGGGTTGCAACGGGCCAACGAATGGACGCACCTTGTTGTTGTGTTGTGGGAACATCTTTCTGAAACGAATCAGGGAGAATGGAATCATCACATAGCACACTAGTCCGGATACTATCGAGAATGTGATAACCTGATCCAGGAAACCACTGAATGCAAATGCGATCGCAATTGGCATAGTGAAAATAACAGCCCTGTAAGGCGTGTTATATTTTGGATGTACAGCAGAGAACCATGGAGTCAGGAATTGGTCCCTTGATAGGGCATACCATGATCTGGATGAGTCACAGATAGTACCGTTGGCACTTGCAAGACATGTAAAGAGAGTACCTATTGCAAGAAGTACTACGAGCAATTGTACACCGCTGTTAGTGGCTGCCTCATAAAGTGGATAGACAGATACACCAAGCTGGTCTGTGGGTATAAGGCCAGAACATACATACAGTGTCATACCGGCTGCAAGCAAAAGAGTGATCATCCCTGCCTGTTGACCCAGAGGCACTGCCCTGGAAGGATGTTTACATTCTTCAGCACTCATAGCCGCTCCTTCTATACCCAGATAGAACCAGGGACCAAATTGCAATGCAGCGAAAATTCCTATCAAGCCATTTGGAATAGCACCGGATATTAAGTTACCCGGATTCCAGACTCCTCCAACACCTGTAATACTCATGGCAAAGAACACAAGAATTGCAATGAATGCAGTAAAACTCAATGCGAAATTAAGGTTGAGCGCTGCCACAACCCCCCTGTAATTCATAAATGTCAAGAATGTGATCACTAAAAGCGTGATCGGGAATACTTGTATCTCCGGCAATATTGATTCTGCAATTGATGCCACAACAATGGAATCTGCGGCTTCCAGAGCGATGTATTCCATATAAACAGCAAGTCCCACCAGTGCCGCTGCACCGGGACCTACAAATAATCTTGCCCAGTCATAAGGTCCTCCCGCAAGTTTGGTAGACGCACCTAGCTCACTTGCACAAAGAGAAACCATCAGATACATTGTACCGGCAACAAGTAATGCCAAAAGGGAACCCAATATACCACCTTTGGCAACCGTAAAGTTCCATCCCATATATTCACCCACCAGCACAATCCCGACACCAAGTGCCCATACATGGTATGGTCTTAGTGTCTTCACAAGACTGGTAGATTCTTCCAAGGGATCATTAGTAATTTCATCGGTCATTCAATATTCCCCCATTATTTTTTCGCTACCTTCATTGCATCAAGCAACATCCAGCCGATCATGGCGAAACATACCAGGTAAATGACGCCGTTAATTATAGTCCAAGTACCCATTTGGATGCCTCCTATTTGTTGTTATAAACAATACATAAAAAAGAGCCATAAAAATGGCTCTTTCACATTCAGAACACCAGACCCAGGTCTTCGAGTTTTTTCTTTGCCCCGTCATAGACCTTGACGTATTCCTCGGTCGGTGTAACGGTTGCAACATCATAGCATTCCTGGAACGTCTTGCCTGCAGGTGCGTTGGCATAATCGCCTTCATAGCTTGCTACAAGTTTATCCAGAATCTGGTTGACAGTATCGATATCCATACCCGCGGTTGCACGTGCGACTTCTCCCATCATACGTGCTTCCATACCGGTAGTCTTGTCAGTGATAACACCCTTTGCAGATGCAACACCGGACAGGATCTCACGACCGGATGCAGTATCGGTCATGGACTGGGCAGCAGCCTCAAGCAGGCACATCTCGGTACATGGACCTGCACATGGATAGTACTGGTTACCGGACAGCAGATCTGTGAAC